>JAEYXX010000064.1 GCA_023431055.1 Pseudomonadota bacterium | reverse complement strand
CCGCCCTGAGGATTGGCCCGCCCAGATCGCCGGGCAGCGGCGGCCCCAGTTGCGGTATCTCGGGAGCCGGTGGAGGCGGCAGTTGCGAGTAGTCTGCCGGCAACTGCTCCAGCCCCTCGGAGCGCGCTACGCGGTCGACGTTGTATAGCTCGTTCGGCTCGGCGCCCTGGCGGCGCTGTTGCGGTTGCAGCGACCACAGCATGGCTCCGAGTACCGCAGCCGATAGGCCGCCGACCACTACCGCCAGCATGCGCGGATTGAGTCGGGTGACAGGACGCGGCTTGGCGCGCAGCTCCAGCGACTCCGGCGCCTCCTTGGTCGGTAGCGAGGTTGCCGCGTTTTGGTCGTTGTCCTTACCCGTCATGCTCAGAGCCTCCGTACCACGCCATCGGTGCGCTCGATTCGCACCACATCACCCTTGTCGGCGCCCAGGCGCAGCTCGGCCGCGCCGAACAGGCGGTCGACGATGTAGTAGGGCGAGCGGAAACGATAGTTGACCAGCTGCCCGTCACCTTCGGTGCCAATTACGAACAGCGGCGGCAGCTCGCCCTGGGCGATACCGGCGGGGAACTGGATATACACCTTACGGCCGTCATCGAAGGCACGTAGCGGCTTCCACGGTGGATTGTTGCCGCTGATTGCATAACGAAAGCGCAGCTGCTCCAGCGCCAGGCCGGCATCCACCGGCGCCGCAGCCTGGGCTTCACTAGCGCGGCGTTGCAGGGCGAGCATGCGATCCTTCGGATAGTCCCAGGACACCGACGCCATCCAGGCCTGCTCGGTGGAACTCAGCTCGATCAGGTAGGTACGGCGCGTGGTGGTGATCACCAGATTGGTCTTGAGGTCGACGCGTGTCGGCTTGATCAGCACGCTGGTGCGTAGTTCGTCTCCGCTTCCGCTGGTGGTGTCGCCTACGATCCAGCGCACGGTGTCGCCGGCGGCCACGGTGATCAACTCTTCGCCGGGCTGCAGGTTGATCGCGGTTACCCGCCCCGGGCTGGCGTACACCTGATACAACGCGCCATCGGAGTAAGGCCAGACCTGGATGGCGTTGATATAGCCCTCCCGGCTCGGTGCCACCCGAGCGTCACGATTGGCACGCGAGACCCGCACGCGCTCATCGGCCGGTTCCTTGGCCGGCTTGCTGCGCTGAGTTTCCGGCAGTGGCTTGAACTGTGCGGGCAGGGCCAGGGGCTTGGGTACTTCCACGACCTCGATGGGCTTGGGCGGCTCCGGCAGGCGCTGCGCTTCTACTGGCTCATCCAGCGCGATCACTGGCGGCTGTTGGCTGGCACAGCCGGCCAGCACGCTCAGCAGCAGAGGGCACATTGAGAGGTTGAGGGAGGTTTTCATGGTTTCTTGGCTCCTTCCGTAGTGTCCAGCTCACGGCTCCAGGACAGGCCGTTGACGTAGATGCCGAGTGGGTTGCGGCGCAGCTTTTCCTCGGTGCGTGGAGGCTGCAGTACCAGTGAGATAACGGCGGTCCAGCGTTCCAGGCCGGCTGCCGCACCATTCACGAAACGGCGCTCGATCCAGCGCACCTGGAACGAGCTGTCGCTGGCACGCACCACGCTGGTGACCTCGACCGATACCGACTCCTTGCCGACCCGGGTGAAGGGATCGTTGGCGCGGGCATAATCATTGAGGGTTGCCGCACCGCGGTCGGTGGTGGAGTGATAGGCCTCCAGCCAGTTCTGCCGCACCACCACCGGATCGATCGATAGCGAGCGCACCTGCTCGATAAAGCGCGCCAGGTGATGGGCGATTTGCGCATCCTGGGGCTGGTAGGGGCTGGCGGCTTCGCCGACGGCACGCACCTGGCCGAGGTTGTCGACCTCCACCACGTAGGGTGTCACCGTCGACTGCGCCGAACGCCAGACCAGTCCGCCAGCCATCAGCAGCGCCAGGCCCAGGCAGCCGAAGGCCATCAGTCGCCAGTTGCGTGCCTGTGCCAGGCTGCTGCCCATGCGCAGGTCCCAGGCCTGTGCCGCGGCTTGGTAAGGGGTGACCGGTTGAGAGGTATCGCTGTAGCGCACCTGTGGACGTCTGAATCGCATCCTCGTCCTCCTTTACGAATTCGATGGGTCGCGGATCTGCGGCCCAGGTGATGAGCCACCGCCATCGCCACCACGAAGGGTGTGGGCGACCGTGCTGGTGGCCTGTGAGAGTTGTTGCCTGCGCTGCAGGCGCCTGGCCCAGTCGGGCTGTTTGGTTGGGGCAGTTGCAGGATCGGAAGCGGCGGGGCTGCCACTTGCCGCAGCGCCGGAGGGGGCTCCTGCCAGAGCGCGAGCGCCACCGATTGCCAAGCGTGCTGCACCGGGTGCCATGCGCGCGCCGGCCAATACCGCGCCGCCGACACCTGTGGCGACTGCAGCAGCACCTGCTGCCATGCCCGCCGCGCCGAGTGCAGTACCGGCTGCTGCACCGGCACCCAGTTGTGGTGCCCCAGCGACCAACCCGGTAGCAATACCCGGCCCGAAGATGCCCAGGCCGAGCAAGGCCAGCGAGGCGAGCATGACCACCAGTGCATGGTCGATGGAGGGCTCGTCCGGCATAGCCTGGAACTCGGCGAACAGCCCGCTGCCAATGCCGACGATCACGGCCAGCACCAGCACCTTGATGCCGGACGCGACCACGTTGCCCAGCACCTTCTCGGCGAGAAAGGCAGTCTTGTTCCAAAGCGCGAAGGGCACCAGCACGAAGCCGGCGAGGGTGGTCAGCTTGAATTCGACCAAGGTGACGAACAGCTGAATGGCCAGGAAGAAGAAACTGACAATCACCACCAGCCAGGCCAGGAACAGCACCAGGATGCTGTCGAGATTGCCGAACACCTTGGGAAAGCCGCTGAGGCTGCTGATCTGCTCAAGTAGCGGCCCTCCGGCATCAACCCCAATCGCGGCCAACCGCCCTGGCTGCAGAAACTCCGCATGACTCAACCCGGAACCTGAGGCCAGCAGGCCCAACCCGGCGAAGGAGTTGAAGACGATCTTGGCCAGCACGTTGAAGTTGCCGATGATGAACGCGAAGGCACCGACATAGAGGGTCTTGCGGATCAGCTTGGCGCTGACGTCCTCACCGCCCATGGCCCAGAACAGCCCGGCCAGGGTCATGTCGATCACCACCAGGGTCATGGTGAGAAAGGCCACCTCACCGCCGAGCAGGCCGAAGCCGGTGTCGATATACAGTCCGAACACCTCGAGGAAACGGTCGATCACGCTGACGTCGTTCATTGCGCGTCCTCGTCGAAGCTTGGCGGGATCGCGGGCAAGTCGGTAAGCCGGAGAAACTCGCCGGGCCGAGCACAGCCGGAGTAGAAGCGCTTAGTCGCATCTTCTTGCCGGGCCATGACCCCTTTGTCGTCCTGTCCGCAGGCGACCAGTACCAGCAGCGGCAGCAGTGTCAGGAATCTCATGAGGACGCCTCCCTACCGATAGAACTGAACGGGGTAGGGGGTGTACGGCGTGCCATTGCCCATAAAGCGCCGCCGCCGTTCGCGCGCCTCCTCGGCTGCGGCAGCCTGGCGGGCCAGCTCCAGGGCGACGGCGCGGTTTTGGGTGATCTGCAGTTGCTGCGCCTGGATCGACTGCTTGGCCTGTAGGGCCAGCAACTGGTTGGTGGCCTGGGCCGCCTGCAAGGCGCCACCCGAGGACTGGCTCTGTTGCACCAGAGCGGCCAAGGCGCTTTCATCCTCAGCCAGGCTCTGTTTCACCTGAGCCTGTACGCGCAGCGCCGTATGCAGCCCGTCGAGGCCCTGCTGCCAGCGCTCGCGGGCTTCTTCTGCCAGGCGTTGGCTGCTGACGTCAGCGGTGTACTCGTTCGGGTAGAGTCGGCTGAACTCCTGATCCAGGCGCTGTACTTCGTAGGCCAGCCCTCGCGCCTCGGCGAGCAGCCGCTCGGTATTGGCCAAGCTCGCGCGCAACTGTCCGACCACGTCGTAGTCCAGGCGCTGCAGGTGACGGGCCTGGTTCAGCAGCATCTGGGTTTCGTTCTGCAACTGGCGAACCTGGTTGTTTGCCATCTCCAGGGTGCGTACTGCAGTCAGCGTGTTCTGCACCAGGTTGGTCGGATCGATTACGGTGAAGGCGTTGGCCGGCTTCAATGCCAGCAGGCCAAATACCAGCAGCGTGGCGCAGGGGAAATGGTGGACAGGGGATCTCATGGCAGGCACTCCTTGCGTGACGAGGGATAAGCGGTGAGCAGGTCGGCGGCCCAGTCCAGGCCGCGGTGACGCAACCAGACAGGGGCGAAACCGGCTGCGCCGGACGACTGTTGGATTCGGTCGATCTCGCGCTGCTCGGCTGGGCTGGCCGAGGCGGCGAAGGCCAGCGCCACCGGCCCCAGGTCGAGGTCGAACAGGCGGTTGCCCAGGCGCGACTGGTAGTAGTAATCACGCTTGGGCGTGGCCTGGGCGACGATCTCGATCTGTCGGTCGTTGAGGCCGAAGCCCTGGTAGATGCCTCGGATCTGTGGCTCGCCCGCCTGCGGGTTGGGCAGGAAGATGCGACTGGCGCAGCTCTCGATGATTGCCGCGGCGATGCTGGAGCCCTTGATGTCGGCCAGCGACTGGGTGGCGAAGATGACGCTGACGTTCTTCTTGCGCAGGGTCTTGAGCCACTGGCGGATGCGCGAGGCGAATAGCGGATCGTCGAGAAACAGCCAGGCCTCGTCGAGGATCAGCAGGGTCGGCGCGCCGTCAAAGCGCTCCTCGAAGCGGGCGAACAGGTAGCTCAGCACCGCGGCTACCGCCGCTTTGCTGTGCATCAGCTCCTCCATCTCGAAGCACTGCACGTCGGCACTGCCCAGCCGATCCCGGTCGGCATCCAGCAATGCGCCATGGGCACCGCCCAGCACGTAGGGTTGCAGCGCCTGGCGCAGGGCGTTGTCCTGCAGCAGCACGGACAAACCGGTCAGTGTGCGCTGTGCCTCCGGCGCGCCGGCCAGGCTGTCCAGCGCCGTCCACAGCGCAGCCTTTTGCTCGGGGCCGACGGCCACGCCTTCCTGCAGCAGGCGAGCCTCCAGCCACTCGGCGGCCCATGCGCGATAGCCGGGCTGGTCGATGCGCGCCAGGGGCTGGAAGGCCAGGTCGCCATCGCCGCCTAGGTCGTAGTGCTCGCCACCCAGGCCCAGCACCGTTGCGCGCAGCGAGCGCCCCATATCGAACAGAAACAGGCGCGAGCCCGGATAACGGCGAAACTGCAGGGCCAGGGTCGCCAGCAACACCGACTTGCCCATGCCGGTAGGGCCGGCCACCAGGGTGTGGCCGACGTCGCCGACATGAGTGACCAGGCGAAACGGTGTCGCGCCATCGGTGCGGGTGATCACCAATGGCGGGCCATCCAGATGTTCGTTGCGTGCCGGACCAGCCCAGACTGCCGAGACCGGCATCAGGTGCGCCAGATTGAGCGTGGAGATCAGCGGCTGGCGGACGTTGGCGTAGGCGTTGCCGGGGATCGACGACAGCCAGGCCTCCACCGCGTTGAGACTCTCGGTGATGGTGACGAAGCCGCGGCCCTGGATTACCCGCTCGACCCGTCGTAGCTTCTCGTCTGCGATCTGGGCATCGGTATCGCTCACCGTCACGGTGGCGGTCACGTAGCCGAAGGCGACCTGGTCGGCGCCGAGTTCCTGCAGCGCCGCGTCGGCATCGCTGGCCTTGTTCGCCGCATCGCTGTCGAGCAGTGGGCTTTCCTGCTGGAAGATTGCTTCGCGCAGCAGCGCCAGGACACCCTTGCGCTTGGCGAACCACTGCCGGCGCAGGCGCACCAGTTCCTTCTCGGCCTCGTCCTTCTCCAGGCATATAAAGCGGCTCGACCAGCGATAGGCGAAGCCCAGACGGTTGAGGTCATCCAGCACGCCTGGCCACGTCGAGGCGGGGAAACCACGTACCGACAGCACGCGCAGGTGCTGCTCGCCCAGGCGTGGCGCGAGGCCGGTGGCCAAAGGACTGTCGGCCAGCAGGGCATCGAGATGGAAGGGCACCTCTGGTACAGCCACCCGCTGGCGATTGGCCGAAATCGTGGCATGTAGGTAGGTCAGCGTCTGGCCGTCATCGAGCCAGGCGAGCTCGGGCATCACCCCGTCCAGCAGGTCGAAGAAACGATCCGTCTCGGCGACGAAGGCGGCCAGCCGTTCGCGCCAGTCGACGCTACGCTGCGCCCGGTGCTCGTAGAGCAGGCCGGCGGCGCGCGAGCGCGACTCCTCTGGCGGCAGGTAGAGCAGCGTCAGGTGGTAGGCACTCTCGAAGTGGCTGCCCAGGGCTTCGAAGGCGGCGCGGCGCTCCTCGTCCACCAGCCAGGACAGCGGTTCTGGAAAGTCACTGTCGGGGTAGTCCGCCGCCGCCAGGCGCTCGGCCTCGACAAACAGCGCCCAGCCCGAGCCGAGGCGACGCAGGGCATTGTTCAGGCGCGCCGAGGTGGCCACCAGCTCGCCTTGGGTGGCGCTGTCCAGGTCCGGCCCGCGAAAGCGCAGGCAGCGCTGAAACGAGCCGTCCTTGTTCAGCACGACGCCGGGGGCGACCAGGCCGGCCCAGGGCAGCCAGTCGGCGAGCTGGGCGGGGCGGCGCAGGTATTCGGTGAGGTTCAGCATGGCGGCGCTCCTCACACATCCAGCAGCGGGGGCTGCTTGATATGTCGGGCGAACACCTGGAGGAACTGCGGGTCCAGACGGGCACCCCACACCGCCAGCGAGTGGCCTACCAACCAGAGCGCCAAGCCAGGCAGCCACAGCTGCAAGCCCAGGCCGACCACTGCCGCCAGAGTGCCGTTGAGGATCGCCACGTTGCGTGGTGCGCCACCGAGCAGAATCGGCTCGGCCAGCGAACGGTGCAGTGGCACCTCGAAACCGGGGATGAGTTCGCGCTCGCCGTTCATGCGATCACCGCCCCGCCGGCAAAGCTGAAGAAGCTGAGGAAGAACGACGACGCGGCGAAGGCGATCGACAAACCGAAGACGATCTGGATCAGCTTGCGAAAGCCGCCGCTGGTGTCGCCGAAGGCCAGCGTCAGGCCGGTGGTAATGATGATGATCACCGCGATGATGCGCGCCACCGGACCCTGTACCGAGTCGAGGATCGATTGCAGCGGCCCTTCCCAGGGCATGCCGGAGCCCGCGGCGAGCACTGGAAGGGAGGCGCCCAGGCATAGGGCGCCGAGTATCAAGGCACCGACGAAGCGACGACGATTAGCTACGCGAGGATGGCAGGCAGTCATGGCTGTTTTCCTGAGGAAGCGAAGGAATGAATGCTGGGGCGATGGAAGTGAGTTGATAGCCGCGCTCGTCATAGCCGGTGACGCGGGCGATCTGCTGGACATAGCGCGTGCGGCCACGTCCGGCGAGAAACACCAACAGGTTGACCGCCTCGGCGATCAGCGCCCGCGGCGCGGCCAGGGCGACCTCCAGGATCAGTTGCTCCAGGCGCAGCAGCGCCCCCTGCGCGGAACCGGCATGGATGGTGGCGATACCGCCGGGATGGCCGGTGCCCCAGGCCTTGATCAGATCCAGTGCCTCACCGCCGCGCACCTCGCCGACCACCACGCGGTCGGGGCGCAGACGCAGCGTGCTGCGCACCAGATCAGCCATGGAGACCACGCCGGGCTTGGTGCGCAGAGCGACGTGATCGAAGGCCGGACACTGCAGTTCGACCGTGTCCTCCAGCACCAGCACGCGGTCACCACTACCGGCCACCTCGGCCAGCAGCGCGTTGGCCAGAGTGGTCTTCCCGCTGCTGGTGCCGCCTGCCACCAGGATGTTCTGCCGCTCACTTACGGCCACACGCAGGTGCTCGGCCTGCGCGGCGCTGAGAATGCCGTCGGCCACGTACTGCTGTAGCGGGATGACGCCGGCGGCGCGTTTGCGCAGAGCGAAGGTCGGCCCAGCCACTACGGGCGGTAGTACACCTTCGAAGCGCTCACCAGTCTCTGGCAACTCTGCACTCAGCAGAGGCTTGTTGCGATGTACCTCCTGGCCGACATGCGCAGCCACCAGGCGGATGATCCGTTCACCATCGGCAGCCGCTAGCGTGCCTAGATGGGCGCGGCCAGCGGACAGTCGATCCAGCCAGAGCGCGCCGTCGGGGTTGAGCATCACCTCGACCACGTCCGGGTCGTCCAGGGCGGCAGCGATCAGTGGGCCCATTGCCGTGCGCAACATGCGCGTGCGCCGATCCAGAGAAGTTGCCGCCGCACTCAGCACAGGGGAAGAGGCGACAGTCATGGACGCTCTCCCGAGAACTGAGCCTCTGCCTGAAGCTCTTCGTGCACGTCTCTGACCAGGCTGCGTCCGCGCTGCAGGTGGCGCCCCAGTTGCTCGACGAACTGGCTGAAGCGCAGCTTGCCCTGCGCGCGTGCTGCTTCTTGGTGAGCCTCGGGTACAGGCGTGCTGACCGTGAGGTAGTAGCGCACGTAGAGCGCCACAGTCTCGATCAGAATGTTCTGGTCGCGCTCCAGCCGCTCGAACTGACGTGACAGGCGATCCAAGCGTTTGGCCATGGCCACCTCGCGCTGCTCGCCGGACTCGGGCGACAGCCAGGAGGCCAGCGCCGCGGCGATGATCGAGGACTTTGATACGCCCTTGGTGATCGCCAGTTCGTTCAGGCGCTTGGCGTGCTCGGGTTGGATAAACAGGTTGAGGCGGGCTCGGCTCATAGGGCTATTCCATCGTCAGGGTCGAGGGCGGCCAGCCGCGCCACGCGCTGCAGGCGTGGATCCGGCTGGGTGGGGAAGGGAGTGGGAATGTCGTCCTCGTCGAGCAGCAGCAGGTCGCTAGCTAGCTCGTCGTGATCCGGCAGCTGGGCGAGCTCCGCCAGTTCGGGCTGACGGCGCGGGCCGCCGTCCTCGATGGTCGAGTCATCGCTCAGGTCGGTCGGTGACACGGCAACAGATGCAGGTACGGCCAGACCGCTCCAGTCATCCGCGCGTGGCGCCGGGGCGTCGGCGTAGCGGCCCGGCTGCAAGCGCGGGGCGGGCAGCACCCGGCTCTGGAAGTTGGCATCGGTGAAGTAGCGCAGCTTTTTCGCGCGGATTGGCGCCAGGCCGGAGAGCATCACCACGGCCTCGTCGCTGGGCAGTTGCATCACCTCTCCCGGGGTCAGCAGCGGGCGTGCGGTTTCCTGGCGCGAGACCATCAGGTGGCCGAGCCAGGGCGCCAAGCGATGGCCGGCGTAGTTGCGCTGCGCGCGCAGTTCGGTGGCAGTGCCGAGGGTCTCGGAGATGCGCTTGGCAGTACGTTCGTCGTTGGTCGCGAAGGTCACCCGCACATGGCAGTTGTCGAGGATCGAGTGGTTCTGGCCGTAGGCCTTGTCGATCTGGTTCAACGACTGCGAGATCAGAAAGGCGCGCAGCCCATAGCCGGCCATGAAGGCCAGCGCCGTTTCGAAGAAGTCCAGCCGCCCCAGCGCCGGAAACTCATCGAGCATCAGCAGCAGCTTGTGCCGGCGCTCGATGCCGTCGGAGCCGTCGAGCGACTCGGTCAGGCGTCTGCCGACCTGGTTGAGGATCAGGCGGATCAGCGGCTTGGTGCGGCTGATATCCGAGGGCGGCACCACCAGGTACAGCGACACCGGATGCTCGGCCGAGATCAGGTCGGCGATGCGCCAGTCGCAGCGCGAGGTGACTTCGGCTACCGTCGGATCGCGGTACAGGCCGAGGAACGACATCGCCGTGGACAGTACGCCCGAGCGCTCATTGTCGCTCTTGTTCAGCACTTCTCGTGCGGCCGATGCCACCACTGGATGCGGTGCATCGCCCAAGTGCGGCGTGGTCATCATCCGGTGCAGTGTCAGTTCGAAGGTGCAGGCTGGATCGGAGAGGAAGTTGGCAACGCCGCGCAGGGTCTTGTCCTGACCGGCGTAGAGCACGTGCAGGATGGCGCCGACCAGCAGCGCATGGCTTGTCTTCTCCCAGTGGTTGCGCCGCTCCAGCGCGCCCTCCGGATCGACCAGGATGTCAGCGATGTTCTGCACGTCGCGCACCTCGTGGGCGCCGCGACGGACTTCCAGCAGCGGGTTGTAGGCGGCCGAGGCCAGGTCGGTGGGGTTGAACAGCAGGCAGTGGGAGAAGCGCGAACGCCAGCCCGCGGTCAGGCTCCAGTTCTCGCCTTTGATGTCGTGGATGACCGCCGAGGCCGGCCAGGAGAGCAGGGTGGGTACCACCAGGCCGACGCCCTTGCCCGAGCGCGTCGGCGCGAAAGTTAGAACATGTTCAGGGCCTTCGTGGCGTAGATACGCGTCTTCGAACTGGCCGAGGAATACACCCGCTGGCTGGGTCAGGCCAGCCTTGCGCACCTCATCCGCATCGGCCCAGCGAGCGGAGCCGTAGGTAGTGACCCGCCGCGCCTGGCGCGCCCGCCAGATCGCCATGCCGATGGCCACCACCAACGCCAGCAGGCTGCTGCAAGCAGCGATGCTGCCGCCGACATTGAAGATCTCCGGCGCATAGGCATCGAAGACGAACCACCACTCGAACAGACGCCAGGGGTGATAGACCGGCGTGCCCAGCAACTCGAACCAGGGCGCCCCCAGGCGAGCCTGATAGCCGAGCGCGGCAGCCGTCCACTGCGTGGCACCCCAAATCCCGGACAGGGTAATGGCCAACACCACCAGCACCTGGCCGTACAGAACCGTTGTTGCATGCATCCCTGAACCCAACCTCCCAGACAAAGCACACGGCACGCAAATGTGCCGCGGGCGAGAGGTTCGGTACTGGGACGGAAGGGGTCAAAGACCGTTTCGGCGAGGACTAAGAAGGTAGGGGCAACACAGCAGGCTGTGGCGGTCGGCGGAAAAACTCAGCAGGGTGTGTACACGAGGTAGATGTCTATCAGAAGCTTCACCTGGCGACTGGCAGAAACCGGCCAGAAGCAGATGTTTCGAGTAGATAAAATCAATCACCCAAACTTTCCTAGACATTTTCCTATTTCAACATTAGCGTAAGGGCCGTTAAGTGTATGTCACACTCAGAAGAGAGATTGAAGTGAAAGAGATTACCTTAGGGCGAGGGGGATTTGGCGATGTAGTGAAAATAACACGCCCAGATGGGTTGGTAGTTGCTAGAAAGACACTCCGTCTAAACCCGCTTGAAGACAACTCCAAACTAATCCGCCGTTTTAAAAGGGAAGTTTCTTACCAGAAAAAACTACACAGCAAGAACATAGTCCCGATTCTCTACAGCGATCTAGATTCAGAGCCACCTTTCTTTGATATGCCTCTGGCCACGTGCGATCTAGGGCGAGAGTTAAAGAGCGCAAAGGAGCTGGGTGTGAATTTAAAAATCTATATCTTCTTGTGTGCACTATCTGGTGTTGAGCACATACACATGCGCCAGCAGCTTCACAGAGATATAAAACCAGAGAACCTGCTGCGATTTGATTATCCTGACGGCTCCTACATATATAAATTGTCGGACCTTGGACTGATCTCGCCCGCCAAAGGGAGTGTGACAACTAATATAACTGGAGCGGGCGGCGGATTTGGGACAGATCAATTTCTAGCTCGCGAAGTTTATCTGCGCGGATTTGAGGCAGCTACAGTTCAGTCTGACATCTATTCACTCGGGGTATTGCTGTTTTATTTGTTTGGAAGTAAGGAGGAAATAAATAGCTCTCTACCTTACTCGACTCGTCAAACCAGTCATTTAATGGGAAATGTCATCTCTAAATGCACAGCCGATGCCCCTAGTCATCGGTATGAAAATATAGCAGCACTCAGGTCGGATTTTATTCTCTTTGCAGCTAGATTGCTGGGCGTATAAAAATGAATCAACTAAAAATCCTAGAGTCTGTATTTTTCACACACTCAAAAAACAGTATTTTAGAAAATCAAGATTCCATTCTTGCTCCCATTAAAACGCAAAAATTTCTCTATATGGCCATAGCTGATGGTGTTGGCGGAAATTCTGGTGGCGCTATTGCCGCTTCTGCCGCGATTGATGCAGTTAAAGAAGCAATACTCGTGCGTCCAGATCAGGAAATAAGAAATCTTTTCAAGGCGGCTCAAATATCTGTTGCAGAATTAGCTGCGCGAAGCAAAGACAAGAAAAAAATGGCTACCACCTTGGTTGTTTGCAAAGTCTCAGAGCAGGGTATTGAAATAGGAAGCGCAGGGGATTCCAGGGCTTATTTTATGAGATCTGGAAGGCTACAGCTTTTAACTAAAGACCATACAAAAAAACAAGAGTTAATAGACAAGGGGGTTTTCAAAGAGAATGAGCTTGAAGGGCACTATTCTGGAAGCGAACTGACTAGCTTCATAAGTTCGCAGGATGAATTCGAACTAGACTACAAATTACTTCCATTTTCTAGTGGAGCTATTCTCCTTATGACAGATGGCGCATATCACTTTATTGATGAAGAAAAAATAGCTAATCGTAAGCACTTCGGCTTAATATCGATTTGCTCCTATATAAGAGAATCAATCAAAGACCCAATCGATGATTTTTCGTTGGTCGCCATGGAGTTTTAGATGAATGACTCAGGAGCTAGCTTACATCGCCGTCGGCCTTGCCGAGATGGCCAAACTGAATCTGCCAAACGGCCAGATGCAGTCGGACGATGAGCTCTTGGAAGAGGAAGGGTAGGAAGCCGACGTCCGCTTTTGGCCGATTCTGTTGAAAAAGTCCCGCCGCGTTTTTTGCCGGCGAAAGAGCGTGAGCGACGTTGAAATCTGGCTCGGTCAGAAGGCGAAGCTGTCCTGGTTTTTACGTAGCAACGCTGAAATCGAGCGCTTTTCAAGCAGCCGGGAAGAGGCCCTCTCAGAAACCGACTTTTTCAACAGAATCGGCCGATTTCTGCCGGTTGTGATCGGCAGTCCGTGACCGGGGGTCGCTCCCTACCTGATAGTAGGTATCACTCTCAGCGCTGGGAACTATTCGGTTAGCAACGTTGTAATCCGGTTGACGCTGATTACTTTTCGCTCCGGATCATCTCGAAATGAGTAGTCTGGATGATCGAGGTGACAGGGCGTGGAGCCATCAGCGCCCTGCAGACGTTACCGTGGGGCGAAACGAGTCGTGGTGAAGGCCTTTGCATACCGCCCGCTTCATTTCGCTTCCCAATTTATTTGGGTACCCGGCGAGTGGTTCTGCCGACTGACTGCTATTACAGGCAACAACAGCGCTCTGTGATCTACGCCAGTTCGCGAATGAGCTCTGGGTGCTTGCTCAGGATACGGATCAAGACAGTGGCCTGATCGTTGGGCTTTGAGCGGTTCTGCTCCCAGTTCTTGAGGGTCGCAGGCTTGGCGTGAATGGCCTGGGCGAATACACCCTGAGACATCTTCAGCTTTTCGCGCAGTGCGACGATTTCCGCACCTGTCGCGGGCTCGATTGGCGTGTATTCGACCTTGTGGGTACGCAGCGTACGCTTGCCTTCACGTGCTGCGGCCAGGTCATCGAAGCCTTCGATCAGCTCGGAAAAAATATCGCGTTTGGTCATGGTGCTTGCCTCGTCTTCACTTCGCGCTCAAGGAGCGCTTTCAACTGCCTGCGCTGGTCACTGCTCAGGTCATCGAGTTCGTCTTTGTCATACAGGGTGAAGAGCCAGAACTGCAGACCGCGGTGCCAGTAGTAGTAAATCACCCGAACGCCACCTCGCTTCCCCTTGTTGCGCCTGACCGATCCGAAACGGACCTTCCGTAGACCACCGCTGTTGGCGATGACTGCGCCTGCCTCCGGGTTGGCCAAGAGCATCTGCTGGAATAGAGAGTACTCGTCGTCATCGAGGTAGGCTTTTCGGTTGCGCTCAAAGGGTGACAGTTCAACGAACAATGCTTTCATATGTGTGCGCTATATGCGTATGTTTAATGGTGGCTGTCTTCTTGTCAAGAAATGAGCAGGTGGCCAGATATAAGAAATGCGGCAGCCTGGCTGGGCTGCCGCTAAGACGCTCTTCTGAGAGGGCTCGCCGCGAGGGGGAGATCTAGTGCCTGGGTCGATCAGGCGATTTCCTTCTGTGATGTGTGATCCGGCAGCAACGCCTGGCTTTCCGTCGGGCTCACCCGCCCGATAAACCTCGCCAATTGTTCGGTCGGTTCGCTTTCGCGCCGTATCAGGTAGGTGGTCAGCATCGCGGGGCAGCCGGCCAGTGGCCGAGCCACAACGTCCGAATTGTTGAGTTCGTTGATGCGCGCCAGGCTGGAGAAGCCGAGGCCGTAACCCGCGGCTACCAGCGCCATCATCAGATCCAGTGTCGGTACGCGGTCGGCGATGGTCAGTCGCGTATCCACGGCACCTAGCACCCGCTGCAACTGTTGCCAGAAGCCTTCGCAGACCTGCGGATCGCAGAGCACTAGCGGGTAGCGCACCACTTCATCGAGCGGCACGCGCCGATAAGTCAGCAGCGGGTGGCGGGTCGGCACCGCCACTACCAGTGGATCGAACCAGACCGGCTCGGCCACCAGCCCATCGCCGACCTCGTCGGACTGTGCAAGCCCGATATCGAACAGGTCGTCGTTCAGGCCTTTGATCTGTTCGCTGAAGGTGACTTCCGATAGGCAGATCTCGACCTCCGGTTCCTCCTCGCGGCACTGGGCGAGCAGGGCGGCCAAGCGTGACTGCGGGATGCCATCGGACAGCGCGACGCGGATGCGCCCGCGGTAGCCGGCCGCCGCGCTCTTGACGCTGGCCTTGGCCTGGTCGACCACGGCCAGCACCCGGCGCGCTTCTTCCAAGAGCACCTTGCCGGCCCAGGTCAGGCGCGTACGCCGCGTGGTGCGCTCGAACAACTGCACACCCAGGCGGTACTCCAGTTCTTTGATGATCCGGGACAGGGGCGACTGTTCGATGTGCAGGCGCGCGGCGGCGCGGGCAAAATGCAGTTCTTCTGCGACGGCGATGAAACAGCGAAGGTGGCGCAGTTCCACGGCCCTTCCTCCGTCAGTTGTAGGGTTCGGCTTGCACGTCGCCGTTCCAGGTCGGCTGGCGACGCAGGTTTACGATCTGCAGCAAGGCACCAAGCGCGGCGACACCACCGGCACTGGCGGCCAGGGTCCAGGTGGGCATCTGCAACAGCAGCACGAAGCCGCCGGCCGCGGCGCCGATGGCGCTGCCCAGGTACAGCGCCGACTCGTTCAGGGCGATGGCCAGGTTGCCGTCGCCCTGGGCCTGGCGGGCCAGGATCAGCTCGTTGTTCTGCGGCACCTGCAGTGCCCAGCCGACCGCGCCCCACAGGGCGATGGGCAGCATCACCAGCCAGGTGCTGAGGGCAGCCGTCAGCGGCAGCACGAACAGCGAAACGGCGAGGATCAGCATGATGGCAAAGGTCAGCACCGGGCCCTTGATTCGATCCACCAGCGGGCCGATCAGGAAGCTGCCCAGCACACCGCCGATGCCCCAGACCCACAGATAAGGAGTGACCGAACCAACCGCACCGTAGGCCGGGTCAGCCAGCAGCGGGGCGATAAAGGTGTACATCCCCAGGCTGGCGATGGCGGCCAGCAGCGACACCAACAGGATGACCAGCACATGGCCGTCGCCGAGGATCGCCAGCTTCTGGCCCAGCGTGGTGGCGGTGGCTGCCGGCAGGGAAGGGAGCTTCAGCAGCAGGCCAAAGAAGGCCACCAGGCCGAGCACAGTGACCAGCCACAGGGCGGCCTGCCAGCCCAGTTGTTCGGCGATCAGTAGGCTGAGCGGTACGCCCAGCACCACGCCGCTGGCCATGCCGCCCATGATGATGGCGATGGCCTTGCCGCGGCGCTCCGGGGTGGACACGGCGGTCGAGGCGCCGATGCCCATGGCCAGGTAGACGCCGGCGCCGATGCCAGCGATGGCACGCCAGACCATCAACGCGGTGAAGCTCTCGGCCAGCGCGCTGGCGGCGTTGGCGATGACGAACAGGCCCAGGGCCAGCAGCAGGCCGGCACGCTGACGATGCGCCGGCGTCAGGGCGACGAAGACTGGCGAACCCAGGCCGTAGGCCAGGGTGAAGGCAGTGACCAGTTGAGCGGCCACCGCGACGGATACCGCGAACGAGGCCTCGATCATCGGGATCAGCCCGGCGGTGACGTAGGAGGCCATGCCGAGGGCGAAGGCCCCCAGCGCTATGAGGTAGATGGGTGATTGGTTGGGTGTGTGCATGCTCGGACTCGCTTGTGCTCCGTTGGAGCGCGTGGGTGGTACAGCGAAGGGATGCGGCCCCGCACCGGGGCCGCATCCGGTTGGGGACTAAAGTTCGAGGCTGACGTCGTACTCGTTCAGCCAGGTGTTGAGGCCCACCGCCAGCTCCATGCCCATGCGCTCATACATGGGCGAGACACTGCCGAGCGGCTTGGCCAGGGTCTGCTGGATACGGCTGCTGTCGAGCAGGGGCGTCACCGGCGCGTTGCGGTCCGCCTGGATGGCGGCCAGGGCATCACGCAGTGCCTGCTCGTAGGCCGGATCCTGGGTCGAGGGGTAGGGGCTCTTGACCCGCTCGCTGATCGATTCGGGCAGCAGGTCGCGGGTCGCCGCGCGCAGGATGCTCTTCTCCCGCCCGTCGAAGGCCTTCATCGCCCAGGGGATGTTGAAGGCGTACTCGACCAGGCGGTGGTCGCAGAAGGGCACCCGCACCTCGAGGCCGACCGCCATGCTCATGCGATCCTTGCGGTCGAGCAGGGTCTGCACGAAGCGGGTCAGGTTGACGTAGCTCATCTGCCGCATGCGCTGGTCGACCGCGCTTTCGCCGGGCAGTACCGGCGCCTCGGTGATGGCCTGGGCATAGTTGTCGCGCAGGAAGCTGTGCATGTCGAGCTGGGCCAACAGGCCCGGGTCGAACAGGGTCTTGCCGTCGAAGTACTTGCCGGTCACCGAGGTCAGCCAAGGGAAGGTGTCGGCCTGGATCGCTTCCGGATCGTGGAACCAGCGGTAGCCACCGAACACCTCGTCCGCGCTCTCGCCGGACAGCGCCACCGTCGAGTGCTTGCGCACCTCCTGGAACAGCCGGTAGAGCGATGGCCACATGTCGCCCCAGAAGGCCGGTGGTAGGTCAAGGGCGCGAACGATCTGCGCACGCAACGCCGGATCGGCCAGCTCGCGGCTGTCGAGGACGATCTCTTGGTGGCTGGAGCGGATCATCTCCACCAGGTCGCGCACGAAGGGCGCATCCGGCGTCCCCCGCACGGCGTCGCCGGTGAAGCCGCTGCCGTGGTCGACGAAGTCGACGGAGAAGGAGCGGATGTTCTCCTTGCCGGCGGCCAACAGCTTCTTCGAGGCCAGCGCGGTGATGATTGAGGAGTCAAGTCCGCCCGAGAGCAGGCTGCACAGCGGCACGTCGGCGACAATCTGGCGGTCGACGATATCCTCCAGCAGATCGCGGGTATGGCGGATGGTCTCGTCCAGCGTGTGTTCGTGCTCGCGTGCTTCCAGCTTCCAGTAGTGGCGGCGACCCAGGCCCTCGCGGTTGATACGCACGATCTCGCCCGGCATCACCTCGCGCATGCCGTCGAACACGGCATGGCCTGGTGTCTTCACCATCTCCAGGATCTCGCGCAGGCCGTCTGCACGCACCTTGTGCGGCACCAGCGGGTTGGCCAGTAGCGCCTTGGGCTCGGAGCCGAACACCACCCCGTCTGCGGTGGGGAAGTAATACAGCGGTTTGACGCCCATGCGGTCGCGGATCAGCAGTAGTTCCTGGCTGCGCAGATCCCAGATGGCGAAGGCATACATGCCGTTGAGCCGCTCGACGAAAGCCTCGCCCCATTCGACATAGGCGCGCAGCACCACCTCGGTGTCGCTGCGGGTTTTGAACTGATGACCGAGTCGCTGCAGCTCGGTGCGCAGCTCGCGGAAGTTGTAGACCTCGCCGCTGTAGGTGATGGCGGCGGCCTCGCGCGGGCCACCGTGCATCGCCGTCATCGGTTGGCGCCCACCTTCCAGATCGATGATCGACAGGCGCCGATGACCCAGGCCGACCGGGCCGTCAATCCACAGCCCGCCGGCATCAGGGCCGCGCAGGGCCATGGTGTCGGTCATGCGCTGCAGGGTGTCGCGTTGCGTTTCCAGGTTCTGGCTGTAGGACAGCCATCCAGCGATTCCACACATAGTCGTTCTCCTTGTGATTGGGTTACCCGAGGCTTTCCAGGTCGCTGTCCTCGGCCAGCAGTACGCGCGTCTCGCCATGTACGTAGCGCGCCGGTGCTGGGGTTTGGGCATGGGTGTCGAGGTCGTTGAGCAGGCGCTGCAGCGCCACGGCGGTGTCGAGACCGGCGAAGGGCTGGCGGGGCGGTTCCTTGAGCGCCACGGCGCGCACCACCTGCCGGCACAGCCGCGAGAGCTTGTGCAGGGTGTCCAGGCCAGGTTCGTCGGGGGCAGTGGCGAACTCGTGCAACAGCTCCTCGGCGCCGTTGGCGCCGCGCGTCCAGATGCGCAGCTGGTCGTGGTCCCAGCGCGGTGTGTCGAACACCAGACGCGCATGGATCAGCCGGGCGTCGCGGTCGACGAAGCTGAAATCCACGGTGCGCTGACGCACGATGTTGACGAAGCTGGAGTAACCGGTGACCCGCGCTTCGCCTAGGCTGGCGGTGAGCTGCACGGTGTCGAGCACCTCTGCGCCGGAGATGGAGAAGTCCGAGCGCACACCGAGCACGCCATCGAGCTGGAGCTGGCCGGCGCGCGGGCAGAGCCAGCCCACCAGATCCAGGGCATGGATCACCTCGCTGGTCACGCCGCAGGTCGGGCGGTAGTCGTTGATACGGTCCTTGCCCCAGTGGAAGCTGGCCCGCACCAGCTGCCAGTCGTGGCGCTCGACCCAGTCGCGCAACTGTCGGGTCGCGTCCGAGTAGCGCTCCACCAGGTCCAGGGCAAAGCCGCCGACCTGCTCCAGTGCGCCAAGCAACTCGTCCAGGTCGTCGCCCGGCGTGACCAGCGGTTTCTCGCAGAGCACGAAGCCCCGGTAGCCGGCCAGTTGCTTGAGCACGGGCGCATGACTGTGGTCGTTGACGCTGACCACGACGATGTCCGGCTCGAACACTTGCAGCGCCCGGCCGACGCTGTCGAAGTAGGGCAACTCGGTTGCCTTCTGTCGACGCCCGACATAGGCCAGCGACAACGGCAGGCCGGTACTCGTGGCGATATGCTCGAAGGCGCGGCGGTAGCGGTTGCCGGCGTAGCCCAGGCCGATGATCAGGATCTTCATGCCGAGGCCTCCTGACGAATCAGCAGGCGCTCGTCGCTGACGGCGAAGCCCAATGCCTGGTACAGGGAGCCGGCGCCCTCGGTGCTCTGCAGCACCACGCAGCCGACCCCGCGGTTGGCGAACCAGCGCAGCAGGTGCTGCATCAGTTGCTTGGCGATACCGCGACCGCGCCACTGCGTCTCGACCACCACCGACTGCACCCAGCCGGACAGGCCGTTGAGGCAGCCCGGCGCCGGCGCGCGCTGGTCGATGATGGCCGTCGCGCAGCCCAGCACCTGGCCGGACTCCTTGTGTTCGGCGGCGAGGATCTGCACGCAGTCGCTGCCGCTCAGGCGGCTGCTCAGCCAGGTGCGGTAGGCCACCCGCCAGCGCGCCGCGTCCTCAGGCGTCTTGCTCGAATAGCTGGCGTTGGTGCCGTCCAGCAGATACGCGCGCAGTTCCACCAAACTGGCCAGGTCGGCCTGGGTCGCCGGGCGCACGGTGAGGAAGGACTGGTCCATCTCAGGCCGCCTCCGCAGCAAACACCTCGGACGCCAGCGGGATGCTGAAATGCTCGAAGGTCTCGCGCAGCGACCGCGCCAAGTGCTCGATCTGCGTATCGCTGTGGTTCGGCGTGGCGTTGACGCGGAAACGCTCGGTGCCCACCGGTACCGAGGGATAGTTGATCGGCTGCAGGTACACGCCGTGGGTATGCAGCAGGCGCTCGGCCGCCGCCTTGCAGCGCTTGGCCTCGCCCACCAGCACCGGCAGCACGTGGGTCTGCGAGCAGGGCATCACCGGCACGTCATAGTGCTTGAGGCGTTCGCGCAGCTTGGCGGTCTGGGCATGCAAGCGATCGCGCTCGAAGCGGCTGGCCTTGAGGTGCTCGACGCTGGCCAGGCAGCCGGCGGTGATCGCCGGCGGCAGCGAGGTGGTGAAGATGAAGCCCACGGCGAAGGAACGCACGGCATCGACGATCACCTGGGTCGAGGCGATATAGCCGCCGATCACGCCGATGGCCTTGGCCATGGTGCCCTGGATGATGTCCACCTGATCGGCCACGCCCAGCTCGGCGGCGATCCCGGCGCCGCGCGGGCCGTACATGCCCACGGCGTGCACTTCGTCGAGGTAGGTGAGGGCGTTGTAGCGCTTGGCGACCGCGACGATTTCGGCGATTGGGGCAATGTCCCCATCCATCGAGTAGATCGACTCGAACACCACAATCTTCGGCTGACCCAACGGGTAGCTGGCGAGGATCTGCTCGAGGTGGGCGACATCGTTGTGGCGGAAGATCTTGCGCTCGTTGGGCGTCGAGCGAATGCCGTTGACGATGGAGGCGTGGTTCAGTTCGTCACTGATTACTACGCAATCGGGGATACGCCGCAGCAGGCACTGGAGGGTGGCGTCATTGGAGCCGAAGCCGGTGGGGAAGACCAGTGCCGCTTCCTTGTCGTGCCAGTCGGCCAGGCTCGCCTCCAGGCTGGAATACACCTCGTGCGAACCGCCGATATTGCGCGATCCGCCGGAGCCGGCGCCGTAGGTTTCCAGTGCGTTGTGCATTTGCTCGCGCACTGCAGGATGTTGCGACATCCCGAGGTAGTCGTTACTGCACCAGACCACCACCGGTTCTTGCTCACGACCATCCAGTTTGGCCAATGGGTATTGGCCACAGATGCGGCTTAGGGTGGTGAAGGTGCGGTACTGGTTGGAGGACTTCAATGTCTCCAGTTGTTCCCGAAGAAGTGCTTGGTACATCCGTTTATCTCCTTAGCGAGTTGATGACACGTCTCTGTGTGGTTCCTCATCAAGCGAGAGCCCTGGCACGGGTAATTGCGGCCAGGTCGGGCTATTCTTCTCGGGATTTATAGGGGTTACAATTTGACTGTTTATCCTAGTACTGGAGGTAATCGGATGAGCGCGCCTCGCACAGCTGAACGCACTCGGGTAGAGCTGGCCGAATTCCTGCGTAGTCGCCGCGAACGTATTTCGCCGGAGGAGGTGGGCCTGCCCGCTGGTAGTCGGCGGCGTACGCCGGGGCTGCGCCGCGAGGAGGTCGCGGCCCTGGCTGGGGTGGGGTTGTCCTGGTACACCTGGCTTGAGCAGGGTCGGGACATCAGCGTGTCCGCGACCTTTCTCGATAACCTCTCGCGTACGCTCAAGCTGGATGCCACCGAGCGTCGTCACCTGTTCCTGCTCGCTCATCAGCGCCTGCCACCGGAGCCGGGGAAGACCTGGTGCACGGTGCCGGCGCTGGTTCACCGACTGATGGCCGATCTACCTTTGCGTCCGGCCTATGTGCTCAACCTGCGCTGGGACGTACTGGCCTGGAACGCCGCGGCGGATCGGGTGTTCGGCTTCTCCGCGCTGCCGGCGGACCGCCGCAACCTGCTGTGGATGCTGTTTACCAGCTCGACAATGCGCGAGCTGTTCAACCCTTGGGATGAGCAGGCGCTGCAGATACTCTCCAGTTTCCGCCGTGACTTCGTGAGGGCGACCCAGGATCCGGATATCGCTGCACTGGTGAAGGACCTGGAGAAGGCCTCGCCGGACTTCAGAGACTGGTGGCGGCAGCAAGATATCCACGGCCCGTGCCAGGGGATCCGCCACCTGCACATCGAAGCGGTTGGCCAGGTGGTGTTCGAGCACACCACGCTGACCATCGACGAGGATCGCCACCTGCGGCTGGTCTACTATGCAGCCAAGGAAGGCATGCCGCAGAGCCGCGATTTCGAGCAGTGGTTGCAGCAGGAACCGGCGCTGGTATAAGCCCCGGCGCCGATTGCTCAACCAATCGACGGCCCGCGCTGGCGACCCAGTTGCCAGGAGATGCTGTTGCCCTGAATCACCGCCGACACGCTCTGCCCGAGCTTCTGCTCGATCACCGGCTTCCACGGCACCAGGCTGAAACCGATGCCATCGTCGAGCAGGGCATAACGGCCGCTGGCCAGTTGCACGCTGCGTCGGTAGATCCCGCTGACGTGCTGGCCCTCGACCGCCGGGCGATATTGCATGCCCGTCTGTGCTGAGAGCTCGCGCGATGCCGCCGTCAGCTCACGTCCGCGCAGGGTGGCCAGCAGGTTGCGTGCGAGCACCACGCGTTGGCCCCGGCGTTCGGCCAGGCCCTGTTCCACCAGGAAGTCAGCACGCTGTCGCAACGCTTCGCGCACCTCCTTGCCGAAGCCCTTGTCTACCAGCTCGCGGTTGCCGCCGATCAGCTGTTGGTCCAGCCAGGTCGCGCCGACGGCGCGTACCTGCTGCTCGAGGGGCAGCGGTGTGCGCAGCTCGACGGCGACATCGCCCAGGCGGCGAGCATCATGCTGCCGGCCTTGCTCGGGCAGGTCGGCCGGCACCCGCCAGACACCCTCGGCCAACCGCTCGACGATACCGGCCCGGCGCAGGGCTTCGAGGCGGCGCACATGACGCTCGATCAGTGCATCAGGATCATGTCCGTCGCTCGACTGCGAGCGTGCCAGGGCCAGGTGATGATCGGTTCGATAAAGGCCGTCCGCAGCCAGCGAAGCAATCGAGCGATCCACCGCGCGCGGCTCGCTCAGACTGCGTGTTTCCACCACGCCGCCGATGGGGTAGTCGGCCAGCTCCGTACGGGCCGGCAGGGCCAGGTAGTGGGCCTTGCCGTCGAGCCCGTCGACCACCAAATAGCCACGGTCGTTTAGCTCGTCGGCCAGGCCCTTGGATACGATCCTACCGACCACAACAGAACCATCCTTGCCCGGCTCGAAGACCGCCAGCTCTCGCTGCAGGCCCCCCATGGCCCGCTGCATCGTGCGCACGATATCGCCACGCTCGCCCATGGCGCGCAGGGTGGCCTCGGTGTCGTCACGCAGGATCCATTGTCCTGGCCGAACTTCATGGGCGAGTTCAAGCTTCTGCAATTGCTGCAGGCGGCCGATCAGCAACTGCCGGCGCGGATGGTTGGCGAGCGATTTCAGGCTGAGCACGCCGGTCTGGTGTTCGCGCAGCAGGGAGCGATCCAGGCTGGTGAAACGCTCCTGCTGCACCTCTCGCTGCAGGCTCTGCTGGATCTCCAGCTCGGTACGCGGTCCCAGCCATTCGGTGGCCAGCTCCGAGGCGCGGTTGCGCATGCCCTCGGCGATGTAGTCGCGGGCGATCACCAGGTCCTTGCCGGTGTCGTCCTTGCCGCGCAGGACGATATGGGTGTGCGGGTTGTCGGTGTTCCAGTGGTCGACCGCCACCCAGTCGAGGCGGGTGCCGAGGTCGGCCTCCATCCGGCTCATCAGGTGGCGGGTATAGGTGCGCAGATCGTCGAGCTGCTCGGCATCCTCAGGCGAGACGATAAAGCGAAACTGGTGGCGGTCGTCCCGGCCGCGCTCCTCGAACACATTTAGGTCGGCCTGGTCGGTCAAGGGCCCGTAGGCCTGACCCGGATCGCCCTCGCGACTGACGCCGTCGCGCTCGATATAGCGCAGGTGGCTCGCGGTCGAGCGCTTGCCGGCCTGGCGTAGGTTTACCAAGCGCGTCTTGATGGTGACGCGACGGGCGTTGGACGGCAGTTGCTTCGTGCTGAAACGCGCGGCGACATGCCCGCGGCCGAGGCGGGCGCCGGGCTGGTGGCTCGCCTTGCGCGGCTTTCCGGTACCGGCCTTGTTGGCCTGGCGCAGCACCTGGTTGACGAAGGGTTGGCCGCGTTGCTGCGGCTTACCCGGCTGCGGGCGAAAGCGCAATTCGTCGTCCGGACGGCTTCCTTTGCTCATGTTAAGACTCCTCCAAGTTGATCGCAGTACGGCGTATCAGGCACGCTCCTGGACCTTTGTCGCTGTGGGGCGAACACGATTTTGGCACCTGGCGATACCGGCGCTGCGTCGCCGCCAACCCCCGTGCAGACTGCTTTTCGGGCCAACGAAGTGCCGCCCCCTTTTATCTTGCCCTCCGCTTTTTCCGTGCCTTTGCGCTGCTGAGCTGGGTAATCAGGGGAGGCAGAATGGCGACTTCCAAAGCTCCTGGCCGGCAGGCGAGGGCAGAGGTATCTGCAGCCAGGCGGCCCGCGACCGCGCACGTCGAGCGCATGCAGTCGGCAGGCGGGGCGACAGGGAAACGGCCAGCTCATCGACGCGACTCCAGCCACAAGGGCTGCGCCCGACCGATCACCGCGTCGGCGGATATCGGGCCGAAGTAGCGGCTGTCAAACGACGCCGGGTTGCTGCTGCTGAGCAGGAACAGCTCGTCGCCAACCAGGCGCCGGCAGGCCTGCCAGGTTGGCAGCGCGCGCCCCTGTCGATCCCTCCTCATGCGCCTGGCAACAACGACGCCATCGATACGCACCTGACTGCCCAACATGCACACCCGCTGCGGCGCCATCGCCGCCACGGTCTTCAACAGCGGCACGTTCGCCGGCAGGTAGCCGCGCTGCGCCGCCAGCGACCTTGCCTCCGGCGGTAGATGAACCAGCACCAGATCGCCCGGCTCCGACGAGTTGGCCGGCGAAATGCGGTACCAGCCGACGGGCACGCTGTCGGACGCGTTGTAGACCAGCCGTGGTGGCGACGTTGCAATCGTTGCCCAACCCATTGCTGCCAGGCTGCCGGCGAGCAGCGCCAGTGGCCACCGCATGCCGCGAGCACACAACGTCATGACGCGCTCTCCGGAAACTGCTGCTCCAGCACTTCGCGCAGCATTTCCGCCATGGTCACGCCGCGGTCGAAGGCCGCCAGCTTGATGCGCGTGCGCAGTGCCGGCGTCACGTCCAGCGTCAGCCGGGCGCTGTAGCGCTCGGCCTTGCCGCTGTCGACGGCGGCGCCCTGGCGTATCCAGGCTTCGGCCTGCGGATCGGCCAGCGGGCGTGCACCGATACCGATGCGCTTGCCGCTCATGGTGACCACCTCAGCAGCTCGTCGACCAGGCTGCTGACCTCGCGCGCGGCGGCGCTGTCCGGCGCCAGTTCACGCGCCAGGCGACCGGCTGCCACGCTTTCGGCGAAGACGATGCGCTGGCGTACCTCTGCCTGCAGTGCCGGTAGCGGCTGCTCGGCCAAGGCGCCGCGGGCTTCCCGGCCGATCACCGTGGTGCTGACGCGGCGATTGATGGCAAACGCCGCGCGCAGCGTGGGCCTGAACACCTGTGCCTCGCGGATCAGGTTGACCATCTCCGCGCTGGCCCACAGGTCGTAGGGGCTGGGCTGTACCGGGATCAACACGCGATCTGCCGCCAGCAACGCCGAGCGGGCGAGGGCGGCGATGCGCGGTGGCCCGTCGATGATGATGTGATCGGCGCGACGAGCGAGCTCTGGAGCTTCCTGGTGCAGCGTCTCGCGCGCCAGGCCGACGGCGCTGAACAGCCTGGGCAAACCATGCTGGCTGCGCCGTTGTGTCCAGTCCAGTGCCGAGCCCTGTGGGTCGGCATCGAGCAAGATGACGTTCTGTCCGCGCAGGGCCAGTTCGCCGGCGATATGGGTGGCCAGGGTGGTCTTGCCCACCCCGCCTTTCTGGTTGAGCAGGGCGACGATCATGGCCGGATCTCCCCGGTCAGACTGCCCCGATCAGCACCTGTCCACACACAGGCGCTGCCCCAATAACAAGTTAGAGCTTTTAAGTTAGTTAAGTTAAGGGGAGCTGAAAGGCCCGCCAGTCGTAGCCTGCAGCGGAGTTCGTGCGCCTGATAGCACGATGGGGATGCGCCTGATAGCACGAGCCCGGTTGCGCCTGATAGCACGACTGCATTCACAGCTTGTCCGCAAGTTATCCCCGTGCCGTCTACGGCACGCGCCGGAAGGCGAGCAACTCGGTCGATGGGGGCAGGTGAACGACCTCCAGGTGATACCCCGGAAGTGGTTGTCGGGCCACCAGAGCACGCACATCCAAAGCAAAGTCCGAATAGCGCGCCGAGCTGCCCGATTTTCGGTACAGATGGCGAAAGTCGAACTGCCAGCCGTCCTCCTGCTTGCCGCCGTGCTTGCGCACTAGGCGATACAGCCAGCGCTCGATGCCGCCGGTGAGACGGAAGTAGGCCGGGTCGATGGTCAGCACCAGGGCCTGATCCAGCACCCCGCTGTAGAACCAGTCCGGCAGGATCAGCTCGATGCCCAGCGGCCGGCCATCCGCCGCGGCCAGCTCCTTCCACTCGTTGATCCAGGAAAATCGGTGCAGCCGCCGGCCAGTAGTCTCGCGGATCGAGGTGGCCACGCTGGTCGACTGCAGCCGATCCAGGGCAGCCTTCAGGCGCTGGTAGTCGCGCAGCGAGGTGCCGCGGCCGATGAAGCGCAGAATCTGGTAGGGCGTCGCACGCATCAGGCGCGAAGTGGGAATGCCCGCATCTCGTGCTTCGACGATCTGGCTGGCCGCCCAGATCAGGATGTCGGCGTCCCAGATCGTAGCGATGCCATGCTCCAGCGTGCCCTCTACACGTACTGTCACCTCGCCCGAGCGAAAGTCGATCGGTACGGTGCGCCGCGACTTGGCCAGCGAGAAGAACGGATGCGCCATCAGATCCTGGGCGTCGCGTGGCGCCATATCCCCCGGCAGGGCGCGGAACAGATCCAGTTGCTCGCTCTGCGAAGTCAAATGGAGATGCCGGCAATTCATAGACGAAGGTTTCACTGATCATCACGCTGCGCTCCCGGGTGGCGGTCGATGTACTCGGGGTCGAAGGTGGTCTCGAAACTGCGCTCACTGGCCCAGGCTTCGAGATCGGCGAGCGCGTACATCACACGTCGGCCGAACTTGTGAAAGCGCGGCCCTCCGCCGATTACCCGCTGCTTCTCCAGCGTGCGTGGAGAAAGCCGAAGGAAGTCCGCTGCTTCGTTGTTTGTGAGGTAGCGAGGGGTAGGGCAGGCTTGCGGTGTTTGCGCCTCGTCAGCGCCCTCCACGGGCCGCATGGCATGCGCCGTCGGCCCAGCCTTGCGGTGTAGCGGGGCATCGAGATCGATGCGACGCGAGTGATGGGAAAGATTGGTTGACTGCGACATGGTGTGTCCTCCGTTGACGTGGGAGGTGCACCGTGCGGCAGCCGTCGCGCTTGATCATGCCGGGTTGGGTCTGGGCGAATACGCAGGCAGGAGGGGAGAGGATTGATACCGGGACGGTCTGGACGCTGACCGTGTACGCCCATCTACGCGCGTCACCGGCCATGGTGCCCAAGCACGCTAGGCTCCGCGCGTGCAGCCCACGGATTTACGGGTCTACGGCTGTCCGCAAAACCGGAAAACCGCATCTGCGGATTTCCGTAAATCCGTAAAAACGTAAATCCGTTTCCCCACCAATCCGTAAATCCGTGGATACGGATCGACGGACTTGGGTAAAACCGTAAGACCGTAACGGTCTCAATCAGCAGGCGGTACAAGGCGCCTGCTGCAGGCTGATCGCCAGGTGCGCGCACCCCTATGTGAGCCTTCCGGGTGGGGCGCGCGGGTGGCCGGCAGGACAGGGGCGCAAAAAACAAGGCACCGGGTCGCCCCGGTGCCTTCCGCTGGCTTAGCGATTCCAGAACACATGCACCTGCTCGAAGCCGGTCTCCAGGGTGAACAGGTCGCCGCCGTACTCCATGTCGCGGGCCATGGCGCGGTAGTCGATGTACATGGCCAGATGCTGCGGAATGCTGGTGGTTTCCTCGGTCAGCTCCTGGGCGTAGTCAGCCAGCGAGCTGTAGCAGCCGCAGTAATCTTCCTCGGCGGCCTTGCGCGCCTGCTCCAGGTCGTTGAAGTGAGCCAGCAGGGCGCCGCCGAACTCGGGGTACTCCTCGATGAAGCAGGCGATCTCGTGTGCCGTTTGCAAGCCTTCGTATTCGCCCAGGGGATAGCCATCAAAGCCCTCGTAGTCGTGAATGGCGTATTCCTCCGCCCCCTCGACCGGCGAGGCCGCCAGCATGGTGTCGACCTGTTCCTGGATATCGTCCAGCTCCTGAGTGGCGTCGATCCAGACGCCATGCAGATGACCGGCGTTGTAGGCGGCCAGGTCGGCAACGTAGATCCTGATTTCTTCGCTCATGGCTTTCGCTCCTTCGTGTTCAGGGTTCTGCGCTTGCGCTGCGCATGAACCCCTGCCGACTAGGGCGACTAAGGCGGTCGTGAAAAAATCAGGAAAAATCGCGGAGGCTCCACCCAGCGCAGCGGCCGGGTGGAAACCGTCTATT
>JAEYXX010000058.1 GCA_023431055.1 Pseudomonadota bacterium | reverse complement strand
ATCTCGGACAGGTGGCAGAACATGCTGATCAGCCCCTGGCCGTGATCGAGGAACACTGTTTTGCCATTGAAGAAGTAGTCACCGATGAGGATCACTTTGCCGGCTGCTGGCGCCTTGATCGGTGTGCCGCGGTTGGCGGCGAAGTCCAGGCCCGAGTGCGGGTTGCGCTCCTCGCCGTTGAAGAAACGGCGCAGGCCGAACGGGCTGGACAGCGGGCCGTTGACCGGTTTGTCGAACATCAGGTTGCTCGGCTGGCGCGCGCTGAACTGCAGGTAGGCACGGGTCTGCTCGGCCAGCTCGCGTTCGATGCGTTTCAGGTTGGCGGCGTTGGGGTTGACCTGCTGCTGGTTCTTGATGGTGATGCGCTGCTCGGCGTAGTGCTTGGCGCCGACCTGGAAGGTCAGGCGGCCACCGTCCTCGACCTCGACCTGTTGAGTACCTGGCTTGATGCTGAGTGGGATGCCGACTATGGCGATCCAGCGTTGGCCGTCTTCGTGCACGGTCAGTACCGGCTTACCCTGATAGCGCACTTTGGGCGCCTGCGCCGGGTTGCCCAGATCGACCACCGCCACGCCGCCCGGCACCGGCTTGTTCAGCAGGCGGGTGATGAAACCTTCGGCGTGGGCGGGCAGGGCGAGAAACAGGACCAGCAGGCCGGTGAGCAGTTTCGTGCGGGTCAGGCTGTACATCGGTCTCAATCCAGTAGCGACAGCGTCGCGGGTTGTATGTGGTTGTCTTCGACACGCACGTCCAGTTCGCCTTCGCCCAGGCGTGCCTTGAGGCGCTGGCCTGGCTGGGTCTGTGCGGCGCTGCGCACGGCCTGGCCGCGCTCGTCGAGGAGGATGCTGTAGCCACGGCCGAGGGTGGCCAGAGGGCTGACGATCTGCAGTTGCGCGGCCAGTGCAGCCAGTTGCTGGCGCTGGCTGCGCAGTTGAGCCTGCATGGCGCGCGGCAGGCGGGCAGCCAGGCCGTCCAGGCGCTGACGCAACAGGCCCAGGCCTCGCCCCGGATGCTGGGCGGCCAGACGGGCGTCGATGCGGGCCAGACGTTCGCGCTGATTGGTGAGCCGCTGGTTGAACGCGCGGCGCAGGCGCATGTCCAGATCGTCCAGGCGCTGGGCCTGCTGACGCAGGCGTTCGCCGGGGTGGCGCAGGCGTCGGCTGGTGCCTTCCAGGCGCAGGCGTTCGCGGGCCAGACGGCCTTGCATGTGCAGCGCCAGGCGCCGTTGCAGGTTGTGCAGGCGCTGCACCAGCTCGCTGCTGTCCGGGGCCAGCAGTTCGGCGGCGGCCGAGGGTGTCGGCGCGCGCACGTCGGCGACGAAGTCGGCGATGGATACATCGGTCTCATGGCCCACGGCGCTGACGATGGGCGTGACACAGGCGGCCACGGCGCGGGCCACGGCTTCCTCGTTGAAGCACCAGAGATCTTCCAGCGAACCGCCGCCACGGGCCACGATCAGTGCGTCGTAACCTTGCGCATCGGCGCGCTGCAGGGCGCGGACGATCTGCGCCGTGGCCTCGCGGCCCTGTACGGCGGTGGGGATCAGGTTCAACTCCACCTGCGGCGCGCGACGGCGGAACACGCTGATGATGTCGCGGATCACCGCGCCGGTGGGCGAGGTGACGATACCGATGCGCTTGGGGTGGGCGGGCAGGGCGATCTTGCGTTCGGTGGAGAACAGCCCCTCGGCGCCGAGCTTTTCCTTGAGTGCCTCGAAGGCCAGGCGCAGGGCGCCGTCACCAGCGGGCTCCACGGCATCGAGAATCAACTGGTAGTCGCCGCGGCCCTCGAACAGCGAAACCTTGCCGCGCACCTTCACCGCCAGGCCATCGCGCAGGGCCTGGCGCACGCGTGCGGCGTTCTGCCGGAACAACGCGCAGCGCACCTGGGCCTGGCTGTCTTTCAGGGTGAAATAGATATGGCCGGACGCCGGGCGGGCGAGGTTGGAGATTTCCCCCTCGACCCAGATGCCGGCGAACACGTCCTCCAGCAGCAGGCGGGCGCGGTTATTCAGTTGGCTGACGCTGAGCACCTCGCGGTCGAGGTTCAGGCGGGCAAAAGGGTCATTGATCATGGGGCGGCATGATAAGCGCAGAGGCGCTCAACTGTCTTCGAGCAGACGCCCGAGCAGCCAGGCTGCCACAGGGCCAAGTTCACGCTGGCGCGACCAGATGGCGTCCACCGTGACCCGCCGTGGCCAGCCATTGCAGGGCAACTCATGCAGGCCGCCAAAGCCGTAGGCATCGACCAGTTGCCTGGGCAGTTCGGCCCAGCCGAAGCCCAGGCGGGCCATCTCCAGCAGCATCAGGTAGTCCGGCGCGGCCCAGCAGCGTCCGCCGCTACCAGGCAGGTCGTCGCTGTTGGCGTCGTCATGGGCAACGCTGCTCAGGCGCAGCAGGCGCCAGTGCGACAGATCGTCATGGCGTACCTGGGCCAGTGTGCTCAGTGGATGATTCTTGGCCACGAACAGGCCGAATTCACTGCTCATGTTCAGGCGGGCGTGGGCGATATGCGGCGGATAGGCTGGCAGTGCCGCGATCAGGCCCAGCTGTGCTCGGCCCTGGGTAACCAGGTCGAGTACGTCGGCCTGTTCGGCGATCAGGCTCTCGAACTGCAGATCGGCAAAGCGTTGATCCAGCTCCTGCAGGCGCATCTCGTATTGTTTCGGCTGGTAGGCATCGGACAGTGCCAGGGTCAGGCGCGGCTCCTGGCCCTTGGCCAAACTGGCGGCATGTCGCGCCAGGCGGTCGCTGGCGTTCAACACCTCTTCGGCATGGGCCAGCAGGCTGGCGCCGGCGTCGGTCAGTTGCAATTGACGCGGGCCGCGCTCGAACAGCGCCACGCCCAGATCGATTTCCAGGCGCGCGACGGCTTCGCTGATGGTCGACTGACTCTTGCCCAGGCGTCGCGCCGCAGCGCTGAGCGAGCCGCAGTTGGCGGCCTGAGCGAAGGCTTGCAGCGATTCAGGTGAAATATTCATATCGGTTTGGCCGATGGCTACTGGCTTTGGCTTGGCTGGTATTCCGATGATCATAGCGCTCGTTGCCACTTATCACGAGGTCCGCTTCATGACTCAGCCCCTGCCGCGATCACTGCGTGAGCGCATCGGTCACGCCCTGGCCTTCGAGGGCATCGCCGTGCTCATCTGTGCACCGGCCATGGCCTGGTTCATGGACAAGCCACTGCTGCACCTGGGTGTGCTGACCCTGATGTTCTCAACCGTGGCGATGCTGTGGAACATGCTGTTCAACTACCTCTTCGACCGCGCGCAGAGTCGTCTGGGTTTTGAGCGCGGTTTGTGGGCGCGGGTCAGTCATGCGCTGCTGTTCGAGGTGGGCCTGATCGTCGCACTGGTGCCATTGGCCGCCTGGTGGTTGTCGATTGGCCTGCTCGAGGCGCTGCTGCTGGATATCGTGCTGATTCTGTTTTTTCTGCCCTACACCCTGGCGTTCAACTGGATCTATGACCTGTTGCGCGCGCGTTGGCTGGCCCAACGTCAGGCGCAGCTGGACGATGCGGTCTGTCAAGGGGCTTGATTGGCCGGCCGCAGCGGCTAAGCTGCCGCCCTTTCCCTATCAACTCCGAGCACCATGACCGCGCAACTGATCCTCGTCCCGCAGATATCCACGCTTCCTGCCCACGAGCAAAAGGCCCAGGCCATGCTGCGCTGGCTGGTCAAGCGGGACATCGTCGCGGCGCTGCCGACCACCTGTGGGCAGGGCGGCAACGGCATGGCCTATGCCATCGGGCCAGGCGCCCGGCATATTGCCCAACGTCCCGAGTTGCTGCCTTATGGGCAGCCGCACAATGGTTTGGAGATCATCACCAAACGCTGCATTTATGTGCCGACCCGCGACTTTCTCGAAGAGGCGGGCTGTGCCGAATGCCGCAGGGAAGTGGGCGTACCGCTGTTCGACAGCATGGAAGTATGGTGGCCAGGGGAGACCGACAACTTCACCTGCCCGGAATGCGGGCATGAAGATGACATCAACGGTTTCCTATTCCTGCAGCCCTGTGGGTTTTCCAACCTGGGCTTCATCTTCAACGGCTGGGCAGAAGCCGGTCTGCGCCCGGCGTTCGTCGAGGAGTTCGGCGAACGCCTGGGCTTTGCAGTAAGGCAGGTACGGGTGGACGATCCGGCTTGATTCAGAACTCGACGCTGGCCGACAGACGCAACTCGCGTGGCTCGCCCACGGCAACGCGCAGGTTGCCACCGCTGGAGGGGTAGTAGCGCGCGTCGAACAGGTTGCGTACGTTCAGTTGCAGGCGCGTCTTCTCGCCGAGCAGTTGGTTGTCCCAGGTGACGAAGGCGTCGGCCACCGTGTAGCTGTCCAGCCAGAATGTATTGGCGTTGTCACCAGCACGCTCGCCGACATAACGCGCGCCGCCTCCCAGTCGCCACTGACCCAGCTCTTGGGGCAGATGCAGATGATGGACGAGGTACAGGCTGCCGCTGTTGCGCGCAGCGTTGACCATCTCATGACCTTCGTTGGCCGGGTCATCGAGAATTTCCGTGTCGGTGTAGGCGTAGCTGCCAAGCAGCTCCCAGCGCTCGCCGAGGCGGCCGCTGACGTCCAGCTCCAGGCCGCGCGAACCGACTTTGCCTGCGGCTTCCGAAACGTTGTTGTTACTCACCACCACGTTCTCTTTCTCGATATCGAACAGCGCCAGGCTGGCGCCGATCCCCTGAGGCAGATCGAGCTTCACGCCCAGCTCATAACTGCGACCTTCTTCGGGATCGAATGCCTGGCCAGTGTTGGCATCCGAGGCATTGGGTACGAAGGAGCGGCTGTAGTTGCCATAGAAGGCCACCTGCTCGTTCAACTGGAAGACCAGGCCGCCGAAGGGCAGGAAGGTGGTGTCGCTGCGGTCGGTGGTGCGGGTGTATGTAGCGCCGCGGCCTTGTTCCACAAGTTGCTCGAAACGCTGGTAGCGACCGCCAAGCACCACGATCCACTGGTCGTTCAGGTGCCAGTTGTCCTTAACGTAGAGCGAACGCGAATGCAGCTCGTCGCTGCGATCACTTTGCGCGGGATTGAGCAGCGAAGGTGCGGCGAGGTTGCCGTATACCGGGTTATAGATATTGAAGCCACCCACCGCCGGGCCTCGCCAGGTATCGCCGCGGAAGTTGTCGACACGCTCTGTGTCGGCACCGATCAGCAGGTCATGACGCTGGCCGAACAGGCTGGCGTTGCCAATCCAGTCCCAGGCCAGATATTGGGTCTGGTTGTCATGCTCGCTGCCGTCAGAGCGGCGACTCAGAGCGCCTGTGCTGGCATTCAGTGCATTGGGCCTCGCTTCGGCATAGTCGTAGCGCTCGTTGTTCCAGCCGTAGGTGAGGCGCGTAGACCAGTCGTCAGTGAGCTGGTACTCGGCAGTAGCGGTGAGCAGTTCATCGATGCCCTCGGCTTTGGCCCAGCTCTCGCCGAAACGGTCGTTATAGGAAACCTTGGCCGGCTTGCCGTTGATGATCACCGTGCCGCGATCCACCGGCGTGCTGTATTCCTTGTATTCATAGGCGATGTTGAGGCGCAGGCGTTCACCTTCCCAGCTCAGCGAGGGTGCAATCAGGCTGTTTTCCTTGGTGCCGAAGTTGCGCCAGTAGTCCTCGTTCTGCCGCTCGGCGATCAGGCGAAAGGCCAGGCCACTGTCGGCAATCGGGCCGGTCACGTCGACTGCCAGGCTGCCACCGCCGAAGCTGGAGCTGTCCGCGCTCAGTCGCGTGCCCCATTGGTACTGCGGCTTCTTGCTGATCGCGTTGATCAGGCCGCCCGGCTCCAGCGCGCCATATAGCAGCGAGGCCGGGCCCTTGAGCACTTCAACGCGCTCTGTGGTGGCGCTGAAGTTGCGCGAGAGGCTGGAGCGAATGCCATCGCGCAGGATCGATCCATCGGCGTTGGCACCGAAGCCGCGTTTGACGAAGCCATCCTGCGTGCCCGCCAGCGTGTTGCTCTGGGTCATGCCACTGACAAACTTCATCGCATCGTCCAGCGATCTGACCTGAAAGTCCTCGATGGTCTTGGGTGTCACCACTTGGACCGACTGTGCTTCATCCCTGAGCGCCACGGAAGATTTGCTGGCCGTACTGGCACGTTTGGCCTGGTAGCCGTCGTCTTCGATGGTGGGCTTGGCGAGCACCTCCTGGCTGGGTAGTTCCAGTTCCTGGGCAAGCAACGTGCTGGCTGGCAGCAGGCAAAGGGTAAGCAGAGCGGCGCGCCGACTGCTCAGAGAAGAACGGTTGGATTTCATTTGGCACTCAAGTGCAAGTGTTTTTGAGAATCATTATTTTATGTGTTTCGCAGCATGCCTGCCTAGAGACACACTTTGCATTGAGTGCAGCGAGGACGCTGGGTATAATGCCGCGCTTCTTATTTTCCCGCTCGGGAGCCCGCCATGCTGCGCATCAGCCAAGAAGCACTCACTTTCGACGACGTCCTGCTCATTCCCGGTTATTCCGAGGTGCTGCCCAAGGATGTCAGCCTCAAGACCCGCCTGACGCGCGGTATCGAACTGAATATCCCTCTGCTGTCCGCTGCAATGGACACGGTCACCGAGGCTCGTCTGGCCATCGCCATGGCGCAGGAAGGCGGCATCGGCATCATCCACAAGAACATGACCGTCGAGCAGCAGGCTGCCGAAGTACGCAAGGTCAAGCGCTTCGAGTCGGGCGTGGTGAAAGACCCGATCACCATCGAGGCCGATGCCACCGTGGGTGATCTGTTCGACCTGACCCGGCAGAACAATATTTCCGGTGTGCCGGTGCTGCATCATGGTGATCTGGTCGGCATCGTTACCAGTCGGGATGTGCGTTTCGAAAGCAATATGGCTGCCAAGGTGCGCGACGTGATGACGCCCAAAGAGCGTCTGGTCACCGTCAAGGAAGGCGAAGACACCCAGGTGGTGCGCAAGCTTCTGCACAAGCACCGCATCGAGCGCGTGCTGATCGTCGATGACCAGTACCGCCTCAAGGGCATGATGACCGTCAACGACATCGAGAAGGCCAAGGCCTACCCGCTGGCGAGCAAGGATGACCAGGGTCGTCTGCGTGTGGGCGCTGCCGTGGGTACCGGTGCCGATACCGGTGACCGTGTTGCGGCGCTGGTCGCAGCCGGCGTCGATGTGATCATCGTCGACACTGCCCACGGCCACTCCAAAGGCGTGATCGACCGCGTGCGTTGGGTGAAGGAGAACTTCCCTGAAGTTCAGGTGATCGGCGGCAATATCGCCACGGGCGCCGCTGCCAAGGCGCTGGTTGAAGCCGGCGCCGATGGCGTCAAGGTCGGCATCGGCCCGGGCTCCATCTGCACCACCCGTATCGTCGCTGGCGTTGGCGTGCCGCAGATCAGCGCCGTGGCCAATGTTGCCGCTGCCCTGGCGGGTACTGGTGTACCGCTGATTGCCGACGGTGGCATCCGTTTCTCTGGCGACCTGTCCAAGGCCATCGTCGCTGGCGCTTCCGCCGTGATGATCGGCTCCATGCTGGCCGGTACCGAAGAAGCACCGGGCGAGGTCGAGCTGTTCCAGGGCCGTTCCTACAAGGCCTACCGCGGCATGGGCTCGCTGGGTGCCATGGCGCAGGCGCAAGGTTCGAGCGACCGTTACTTCCAGGACTCCTCGGCCGGTGCCGAGAAGCTGGTGCCGGAAGGTATCGAAGGCCGTGTGCCGTACAAGGGCGCCATGAGTGCCATCGTTCATCAACTGATGGGCGGTCTGCGTGCCTCGATGGGCTACACCGGCTGCGCCACCGTCGAAGAGATGCGTACCAAGCCCGAGTTCGTGCGCATCACCGGCGCCGGCATGGCTGAGTCGCACGTACATGATGTGCAGATCACCAAGGAAGCGCCGAATTATCGGGTGGGCTAAAGACCCATGGCCTCAGGCCGCAGGCGGCAGGCTACAGGCTTGCCGCAGTGGCTTGAGGCGCTGCTTTTCCTGAAGCCTGCAGCCTGTGGCTTGCAGCCCTTTTTCAAGCTGTCTCTTCGAGGCCCACTATGTCTGTCCCTGACATTCACGCCCACCGCATCCTCATTCTGGACTTCGGTTCCCAGTACACCCAACTGATCGCCCGCCGCGTGCGCGAGATCGGCGTCTATTGCGAACTGCACCCCTGGGACATGAGCGACGAGGACATCCGCGCCTTCGCTCCGCGCGGCATCATCCTCGCCGGTGGCCCGGAGTCGGTGCACGAGGCCAATAGCCCGCGCGCGCCGCAGGCCGTGTTCGACCTGAACGTGCCGGTGCTGGGCATCTGCTACGGCATGCAAACCATGGCCGAGCAGCTCGGCGGCAAGGTGGAAGGTTCCGACCTGCGCGAGTTCGGCTACGCCCGTGTCGACGTGGTTGGCAAGAGCCAACTGCTGACCGGTATCGAAGACCATGTCGACGCCGATGGCGTATTCGGCCTCGATGTGTGGATGAGCCACGGCGACAAGGTCACCCGCCTGCCGGAAGGTTTCCACATCCTCGCCAGCACCCCGAGCTGCCCGATCGCCGCCATGAGCGACGACACCCGCCATTACTACGGCGTGCAGTTCCACCCGGAAGTGACCCACACCAAGCAGGGCGGCCGCATTCTGTCCCGCTTCGTGCTGGAGATCAGCGGCTGCGAGGCCCTATGGACCCCGGCCAACATCGTTGAAGACGCCGTGGCCGCCGTGCGCGCCCAGGTCGGCGACGCCAACGTGCTGCTGGGTCTGTCCGGCGGCGTGGATTCTTCGGTGGTCGCGGCGCTGCTGCACAAGGCCATCGGCGACCAGCTCACCTGTGTGTTCGTCGACAACGGCCTGCTGCGCCTGCACGAGGGCGACCAGGTGATGGCCATGTTCGCCGAGAACATGGGCGTCAAGGTGATCCGTGCCAATGCCGAGGAGCAGTTCCTCTCCAACCTGGCCGGCGAAGCCGACCCGGAGAAGAAGCGCAAGATCATCGGCCGCACCTTCATCGACGTGTTCGATGCCGAGGCCAGCAAGCTGGACAACATCCAGTTCCTCGCCCAGGGCACCATCTACCCGGACGTGATCGAGTCGGCTGGCGCCAAGAGCGGCAAGGCTCACGTGATCAAATCGCACCACAACGTCGGTGGCCTGCCGGAGGAAATGAACCTCAAACTGGTCGAGCCGCTGCGTGAACTGTTCAAGGACGAAGTGCGCAAGATTGGCCTGGAGCTGGGCCTGCCCTACGACATGGTCTACCGCCACCCGTTCCCGGGCCCAGGCCTGGGCGTGCGCATCCTCGGCGAAGTGAAGAAGGAATACGCCGACCTGCTGCGCCGCGCCGACCACATCTTCATCGAAGAACTGCGCAAGGCCGACTGGTACCACAAAACCAGCCAGGCCTTCGTGGTGTTCCAGCCGGTGAAATCGGTCGGCGTCGTCGGTGACGGCCGTCGCTACGCCTGGGTCGTCGCCCTGCGCGCCGTGGAAACCGTGGACTTCATGACCGCTCGCTGGGCGCACCTGCCCTACGAGCTGCTGGAGACCGTCAGCGGCCGCATCATCAACGAGATCGAAGGCATCTCCCGCGTCACCTACGACGTGTCGAGCAAGCCGCCAGCGACCATCGAGTGGGAGTGAAGTCGGGTCCTTCTGGGCTAATTGAGATGTATCGATAGCCAATTGCAACGTTTTGATTTAAAAGAAAATTCGTTGCAATGGTTATCGAGGCTTATCGCCGATTAGCAGAACGGATTGGCGGTAGCGGTGACGGTAGTAAACAGCGGTCGGATTGAGACCGTTCTGTTTACTATCCGGTCAAAACCGGTCTTTGACGGTAAATCGCTCCTTGGGAAAGCTTGCCCCGTGCGGCTTTCCCGGCATCAACAGGTCTCCTGACCCTTGACGGTAAAAGCCGTCATGAACAGGAGTAAAAACCTCGATGCTTACTGATACCAAACTGCGCAATCTCAAGCCCAAGTCCAAGCTGTACAAGGCTTCCGACCGCGATGGTATGTACGTGACGGTATCGCCTACCGGTACCGTCACCTTTCGCTACGACTACCGTCTCAATGGGCGCCGAGAAACGCTGACCATCGGCCGCTATGGGCCAACTGGCATTTCCCTGGCCATGGCTCGCGAGAAGCTGTTCGATGCCAAGCGCATGGTCGCCCTGGGCAAGTCTCCCTCCCTGGAAAAGCAGCGCGCGAAGCGGCGCCTGAACGCTGCCAAGAATTTCGGTGAAACGCTGACGAAGTGGTTGGCCGGCGCGCGAATGGCCGACAGCACGCGCGCGATGCGCAAAAGCATCATCGACCGCGACATCCTGCCGGTCTTCGAGAACCGGCTGCTGACCGAAATCACCCCTGACGATCTGCGAGCCCTGTGTGCCAAGGTAAAGGCTCGAGGAGCGCCGGCAACTGCGGTCCATATTCGCGACATCGTGAAACAGGTCTATGCGTTCGCGATCCTGCATGGCGAGAAGGTCGAGAATCCGGCTGACGACGTTAAATCGTCTTCCATCGCCACTTTCGTGCCGAAGGATCGGGCACTGAGCCCAACCGAAATTCGGCTGGCCTTCCATCAACTGGAGTCCATCGCCGCGTATCCCACGATCAAGCTGGCCTTGCGGCTGGTGCTGCTGACCTTGGTACGCAAGAGCGAGCTGATCGAGGCGACCTGGGACGAGGTGGACTTCGAGAACGCCACCTGGACGATCTCCAAGGAACGGATGAAGGGGCGTAACCCGCACGTTGTCTACCTGTCGCGCCAGGCCTTGGACATCTTCGTGGCGCTGCACACCTGTGCGGCTGGTTCCCGGTATGTGTTGCCCTCGCGCTATGACATCTACCGCTGCATGTCGCACGCCACCCTGAACCGCATCACTCAGCTCATCGCCTCCCGTGCGAAGGAAGCAGGCCTGCCGTTGGAGCCGTTCACCGTCCACGACCTGCGCAGGACGGGTTCCACGCTGCTCAACGAGGTGGGCTTCAACGGCGACTGGATCGAGAAATGCCTGGCGCACGAGGATGGTCGCTCCTCTCGCTCGGTCTACAACAAGGCCGAGTACGCGGAGCAGCGCCGGCACATGCTGCAGGAGTGGGCAGACATGATCGACGCTTGGATCGATGGCCGCACTCATGTTCCCCAACTGCTGCCGGACAACGTCGTAGTGCCGGTGTTGAGTGCCACGGTTTAAGGAAAGTGCAAGGTTGTCAGTTGACAACCTTGCCGGTCATGCGAATACTGGAGATCACTGATGACCCGTCCTTCTCACTCGAAGAAAGAGGTCGAAGAAGCACTCAGGCATGCCGAAGAGCAGGGCTGGCGCATAGAGCTGGGTGGTAGCCACGCTTGGGGACGAATCTACTGTCCCTACAACGATGAAGAGTGTCGCTGTGGCGAATTCTGCATCACCAGCGTGTGGAGCACACCGAAGAACCCAGGCAACCATGCGCGTGCTCTTCGGCGCGTCGTCGACAACTGCACCACGCACCGTAAACAGCGGCAGACCGCTGAGGGTGCAGAGGAGTAGCGCTATGGAATACATCTTCACACTGAAATACCAACTGGCCGACGATGACCGTGACCCAGACGCGTTGGTCGAGCGCCTCGGTGAGGCCGGATGCGACGATGCCTTGATCGGCATTGGCCAGCCAGGCCGTCTGGCGCTGGAGTTCACTCGTGAAGCGGAGAACGCTGAAGCGGCTGTGCGCAGCGCACTGGCCGACGTGCGCAGTGCCGTACCGTCGGCCAGGCTGATCGAGGTGGCACCGGATCTGGTCGGTCTCACCGATGTGGCGGAGATCGTCGGCGTGTCGCGCCAGAACATGCGCAAGCTGATGTTGGCTTATCCGAGCAGCTTCCCTACACCGGTGCATGAGGGCAGTGCGTCGATCTGGCACCTGGCGGACGTGCTGACCTGGCTGCAAGCCAAAGGCAGCTATTTGCTGCCTGGTGGTGTTCTGGATGTGGCTCAGGTGGCCCTGCAGGTCAATCTAGCCAAGGAAGAACTGCGGCTAACGCGTCCCGCCTCCAAGGAACTGCAGGCCCTTGTCGAATGAGCACGGCGCCGACTTCATACCTGGTTTGAGCCCACCCGGACAGGGCGGGTTTTCCTCAGGTAAACATCCGGCTTGCTGATATTGATCCGAGGCGCCCGCTTGCGCTCCTCGATCCAAGCCTCCACCTCGGCCAGATCCCAGACCACGCAACGTGGTGTCAGGTTGAAACGCCTGGGGAACTCACCACGGCGCTCCATCTCGTAGATCGTTGATTCAGCCAGGGGGACGATCTGTCTTAGCTCATGCTTGCGAATTGTCCGCCGGAAGGGAAGGGGGCTGCCCTTCGGGAACTGCGGAAGCGACTCGTAGGCTTCCGTGCCCGGTAAGGGGAGGGACTGATCAGAGTCGGTATCAAAACTCTCGGTTGTACGCGAAGAAGTATCCATCTCTATCTCCATGATTACGCTCCATGGGGAGATGGTGGATGCCGGTATTTATCGGAACAACATGCTGTGGCGTAGCCTGGTGCAGAGGCCGCTTCCGGCCCAGGCTGTGTTGAAGCTCCTGTACTGCTCTGGGGGGCACGTTGCGAACCGTGGGCCAAAGGATTATGAGTTGCCTCGAAACGCTTCAAGGCCAGTAAAACCGTGAGTAGCTTACTGTAAGGAAAATAAGCTGAAAGCAGCGTGGTTACTGGGCTTTAGCGAAATTTTGCGAAACCTGAAAAAGCTAGGGGCTGTACGGCTAGCGTACCGTTTTTTGTACCTCAGAAACGCTGTTTTCATTTCTCACAGTGTCGCGTGCCGGGCTGGCGCGAGAAACGTTGAATGTCTGTACGAATCTTTTCGACGACCTCAATCAGCTGGGCACCACAGAGCCCCTGCTCGGTATCTGCACGTAACTCCTCGAGCCAGGTGGGACGCCCAGAAAAATGCGGCCATAGCTCATGGTCGGCTTCCAGCAGATGAGGGCGGCACCTGTCCAGCCAGTTGGGAATAAGCCCTTTATGGTGGCTCAGCTGATACAGGGATGCCGCATCCAGCTGCGAGCGGCGCATGATGGCACCGTGGTGATGGGCAATCGCCAACACCTGCAGCAGATGAATCAGGCTCGGCCAATGCTTGAGATCTCCCCCTTCAGTGAGGTGGTAAAAGCGCCTGCACGCCGAGTGGTCTTCATCCATTTGCTCCAGAACCAGGGCGTAATAGCCTTCCGAGTCCGGCCCGATTTCGTGAGTATCGGGTGTTATCAGATGCAGTTTGAACTCGAAGCCGGCCTCGGGTGTGCGCTGCTCCTGAAACCATTGATGTAGCCGTTCCGGCGCTTTGTAGCTGAAGAGGTGCTGGTGGGCTGAGTCGCTCTTCCCGGTTAGCCAGCCTTCTTCGAGCGTGAAATGCTGATCGAGCCAATCCAGATGTGCCTGACGCAAGGCCAGCTTGAGCTGATCGGCACTCGACCACTGGTAGGCCGAAAGTTGAAGGGACTCCGGCAGCAAGGCGTTGATCTCAGTGCGAGCGACGCCATGGGCTTCAAAAGTCGCCAGCACGCGTGCTGCCAGCTGGCGTACCGGGTTGCGCCGTTCACTAAGCCAGGCAAACAGGCGCTGCAGCAAATCAATCCAGTCCTTGGGGTTCATGCCGGTGCTCCTGCGTTAATGAGTGAATGGCATGTTTACGCCGAGGCTTTCCTGCCGCGCTTGGCCTTGGGAGCTGCGGCGCGTTGGGCTTTGATACGTTCCAGCAGCACGCTGGCCGGTTCGTCGTCGGGGTCTTGTGGCACCAGTTCTCCTCTGAATGCTCTGGCCAAGATGCTTTTGGTCAGGTGGTCGATGCGGCTTTTGGCCGAGGTGACCTTGGCTTCCAGTTGGTCGGCGAAAGCGAAGAGCTGTTCGACGCGGCGAACGATCTCTTTTTGTTCCTCAACGGAGGGTAAACCAAACCGAAAGTCAGCAAGCTTTTTCGCGTTGATGTTCGATTGGCTTACACCATCGGTTTTGACCTGCCAGCAGTAATCTCTCCCCTGCGGACTATTCAGGCAGTAATTCAAAAATTCCGGAGCAAGTGTCTCGCCACACCTTACGCGAATTAGATATCCCGCGTAGATAGCTGGTTGCTCTCCTTTATAAATTGCAGTCTTTCCAACCAGTTCGGGGCTGTTCGTTCTGTTGAACAGTACGTCTCCCGCCTGCAATGAGTACTTCTTGATTTCCTCTTTGTCAGAAGAGAAAACCAGATCGTCCCAATCAAGGCGACCGCCTTGGATATTACCCATGCGTAAGACTGGAATATCTCCAGTCGGCTGTGACTTCGAAGAACTGCCATATGAAAAGTCGCGAGCTACCTCGCCTAGACGTACAACTGGCCAGGCAAAATCTTCTGAATACCCAGTTATCGAGCTTTCTTGGGCACCCTCGGAAAAATTCGCCGAACGCCACTCCTCCGTCAATCGCCCGGAAACCGCTGCGGCGAGGACGGATTGGCGGAAGCGTTTGAGCAGCGCTGGGATGCCGTCGATGCGGGTTTTGAGGGTGTCGACCTGGGCCAGTAGTTCATCGAGTTTTTGGGCGATGCGGACTTGTTCGGCGAGCGGGGGAAGGGGGAATTCTAAATTCTCAATATCTCCCTTTCGAATGTACTTAACAGTTGATCCTCGATTGCTGGCTGTAATTTCAGGAATCTTAGCCTTAACGAGCCAATAGTAATATCTGGTCGGGCCGATTATAGGTGTGATGACATAGGTTCTTTGGTAAGCATTAAATTTCCCGCTGTATTGGGAAACTCCAAAAGATCCATTTCCGGCAAGCAGGACAGCGTCCTCGTCGAATTCGTAGCTATCAATCTTTAGTGGGCGCTCGGCACAGGTGAAAAAGGGATATTCCCCACTTTCACTTGCTGCATTTGCATCGAGCTTTCCTGTTGAAATATTAATCAGTTGGCCAAGTTTAACTTGGCATCCAGAGAGTACTGTATTAGTCATTCATTGTTATCCAGCTCAAACCCCATCACCTGTGCCATCAACTGCTTCTGCGCCGCCACTTCATCCCCGGCACCCAGCGCCTTCATCAGCTCTTCCAGCTCATGCAGGGCTTCGGTTAGTTCGGCCATTGCCTCACCGGCCAGCACTTCTGGGGAGGGCAGCTCAGCTGCATCCAGGCTATCGGCATCCTTTAGCCAGCTGATATCCAGGGAGTCGCCACGTTCGCGGATTTGCTCGCGGGTAAACACACGGAAGCGGCTCAGCTCGCCAATGCCTTCGACGTTCTCGGCGCGCGTGCTGTTGCCGTTGGGGTCATCGCCGTAGGCCTTTTCAAAGGGCTTGAGATGTTGTGTGCCAAAAGGCGTGCGTTTACCGAAGCTGGGCATATTGCTGCGCAGGTCATAGATCCAGACGCGTTGGGTGCAGCCCTGTTCCTGACGCGGGTTGGCCTGGGTGCCTTTCTGGAAGAACAGCACATTGGTCTTGACGCCTTGCGCATAAAAAATGCCGGTGGGCAGGCGCAGGATGGTGTGCAGGTTGCACTTGTCCATCAGGTCGCGGCGCACATCGGTGCCGACGCCGGCTTCGAACAGCACATTGTCCGGCAGCACCACGGCCGCACGGCCACCAGGATTCAAACCACGGTAGATGTGCTGCAGGAAGGCCAGTTGCTTGTTGCTGGTCTTGTAGGTGAGGTCGTCGCGGGTTGGGCCGCCACCGCCTTTGGCCGTGCCGAACGGTGGGTTGGAGAGGATTACCTCGACCTTGGGCAAGCTGGCACCGACCTGGCCAAGGGCGTTGCCCAGATGCACCACGCCTTCTTCGTCGCCCTCCATGCCGTGCAGCAGGGTGTTCATCAGGGCCAGTCGGCGCGTGCCGGGTACCAGTTCGATGCCGATGAAGGCCTTGTTGCGCTGGAAGCTGCGTTCTTTCTCATTAAGGTCGTATAGGTCGTCGGTGTGCTGCTTGACATAGGCATCGGCGGCAATCAGAAAGCCCGCGGTACCGGCGGCCGGATCCTGAATCACTTCGCCGGGCTGCGGCTTGATGCAACGGATAATGCTGTCGATCAGCGGGCGCGGGGTGAAGTACTGGCCAGCGCCAGATTTGGTTTCGTTGGCGTTCTTTTCCAGCAGGCCTTCGTAGAGGTCGCCGAGGCCATCCTGGCGGGCGCTGAACCAGTCGATGCCGTCCAGGCTTTTGATCAACTGCTCCAGGTGGCGCGGCTCTTTCAGGCGCGTTTGCGCGTCGGCGTAGATGGCGGCGATCAGCGGGTCGCTGTTCTTGCCCAGATCCAGCAGCATCTGTCTGTAGTAGTTGAGCAGGTTGAGCCCGGATTTGTCGGTGAGATCCGGCCAGCGTGCGCCTGCGGGCAGCTTGTGCTCGAACTGGCTGCCGCTCTGGGCCTGTTCGAATTCCATCTTGATAAACAGCAGCAGCACCAGTTCGGTGACGTAGTCGCTGTAGTTGATGCCGTCGTCGCGCAGCACATCGCAGAGGTTCCAGAGCTTCTGGACGATATCGGAGTTGGTCATGGGGCTTCCTAGCAGAAATAAAAAACCCGCACGATTTGTGCGTGGCTGCCGGGGCAGTCAGAGGCATGGCGGGTATGTGGTTGCCGAGGGTAGTGGCCGAGGCAGGGCTTTTCAAGGATGGCCATATGAGCCTTAGTTGCCCGCTGGGGGCTGCAGTGCGGTACGTACCTGGGTGACGGCGGCATTGCGTCCGGCATCCAGTATCTGTCGGGTGAAGAGCGTTGCGTAGGCCGAGGCGTCAGTGTGCCTGCCATCCAGGCGGGGATGCAGGCGAGCCTTCAGCTGTTGGCTGTTCTCATGTTGGCCTACCGCTTCCCCCAGCGTATCGAGCAAAGCCCCTTCAAGGCATTGTGGCTGCCAAAGAATGATTTCATAGCCCTCTTTGGCAGCGCGTTTGTAGTCCGCTTCGTCAGGTGGCAGGTCGGCATCCAGCAGGAACAGGCGTCGGTCATAGTCCTTGCCCTGGTATTTGCGAATGGCGTGGGTGATGACGTTGCCCGGTGAGCCGCCATCACCTGCTTCGACCTTGACGCTGATGCCGCTGTCGCGTGGGCAGTAGAGCTGTTTCATGTGGCTTATGAAGGCTCGGTCATCCGCACCTTCGCCCACTACTAGCAGGGTGCTGCGCATAAGGTTGCGCTGCGCCTTGCGCACTGCTCGCTTCATAGATCCGGCACCCCACCGAGGGCACCTGCCATGTATTTGGCATAGAGGTTGTCGTCGGCTCGCAGGCCCTGAACCTCATCCAGGCGCCAGGCTTCGGAGCATTGGTCACGTTTCTCGCAGAGGTAGACCTGATGCTTCTGCAAATGGTTGAGCAGCTCCGGTGTGTGACAGGTGAAGATCAGTTGGGCCTGATGCGGATTGCTGTGTTCGAAACGAAACCAGTCGAGAATGCGTGGCATCAGGTGTGGGTGCAGGTCGTTGTCGATTTCATCGATAACGGCGATACCGCCATACTCCAAGGCATGCAGGATTTTCCCTAGCAGCACGAAAGCGGACTGTGTACCGCTGGATTCGTCAAAGAAGCTCAGCTCGAACTCGTAACCAGCGTTGTTTCGGTGCAGTCCAACGGGCTCATGCAGCGTACTTGTGCTGCCATCTTCACGGGTGATTTCGCGCTGGCGAATGGCGATGTCGCTCAAGCCAAGGTCAAACTCGCGCATGGCTTCTACCATGCGTGCCTTGATCTGCGGCGCCTGCTCATAATCCCGCGCAGCGACAAACACCTCCCCATGCTGGAAATGCTGCCGGCCCATGGCGTTGACGTTGCTGGTCACCCGCTCGAAATACTCGATGAAAGGCCTTGCTTCGCGAATGTCGTAGCTGTGGGCGGCGGCCAGCAGCGACGCATTGGCACGAATGCTTTCGGCCTGCGCCTTGGGGAAGGGAAAGCCTTTTTGCTTGAAACTGAAGCCTTCGCCATTGCGCTCGCGGCGGAACAGGTAACTGAACTGGCTGCTGGTTCGTTGAAGCAGGACTTCTCGGATCACCTGCCCCGACTGAAGGGCGAGCTGGTAGCGATGTTCGACACCGGCCAGCAGGAAGTCGACTTCAATACGTGTCTCTTCAGCGGCGAGCAGGCGATGAGGGCGGTAGAGAATCGCGCTGTCCGGGTCGTTAGCCAGAAACGAATCACAGACAAACCAACCGAGAAACGCCAGCGGCTTAATGAGCTGTGTCTTGCCTGAGCCATTGGCGCCAACCACCGCTATGACCTTGTTCAGCCGGCTGCCATCCGCCAGATCGATATCGAAGCCGGAAGGGGTGGGTTTCTTGCCTAGGGTGAAGTCGACTTCGGTTTCGTCAGCAAAGCTGTAGAAGTTCGAGATACGGATGGACTTGATCATATTCTTCGGCTTCTAACGAAATTTTGTCGATTCTTTGCTTTAACTAATTTTTTAGCAAGCTTAAAAATAGAGGGGTCTTAGCGTTTCGAGGCGAGCGAGTTGTGCTTGGCGCTCCCGCAGCGGGGGAGGCTGTGCGGCCGGGGGCAGGATGGGGTGCCGACGGGTTGCTCACCCAATGAGCCGATTAGCAGGTTTATTCGGCTCATTGGGTGAGCTGATTGTGTGGGCTAACCGGCTCTGCGTTTCGTTTCAGCAGCCAGGTACCCGCAGTTGCTGGCCGACAGTGACGGCTGTGACCTGAACAGCGTTGAGGGCTTGGCGGGCAACGGGGTCGAACTGGCGGTTGCAGTTGAACTGGCCATCCATAACCCAGTCCTCGCCCATGGTCTTGATCATCTGGTTACGCCAGATATCGGCGGCCTCAATGGCAGCGTCCTCAACCTGCACGGCTTCCAGCAGCACTTCCATAAAATCGACAGCGCGCGGGCCTTCCCAGTGGCCGTAAACGGATGGGTCGTATGAGTTTCCGCAACCGCTCAGGCAATCGGCGTGGTAGCTCAAGCCGCCGCCAGAGGCTTGTTCAAAAGCACCGAAAGTCAGGGGTTGGCCAGGGGCCGGAGCGTAGTCGCCAACGAATTGGGTCAGGTCGGCTTGGCATTGGGGGGTTAGTTCCAGGCGCAACGCACTGACGGTGTCTTCAGTAATGGTGGCGGTGATGTTGCAGCCCTGAACGCGGAACTTGTGCTCGTCGCCAAAAGATTCGCGGGGAATGCCCGCAATGGACTCGAAGTAGCGCTGGTTAGTGCCGAGCATTTCGCCGTTGAACACTTCAGCCACGGTGGTCGCCTGGGCCAGGGAGTAGGCACCAAGCAGCACGCTGCCAATTAGGGTTTGGGGGAGCTTTTGCATGGGGACTTCCTTGCCGTTGGGTTAGCTGGCCTGGGGCCAGAGATGTTGGTTGAGCGTGTCCAGTACCGTATCCAGGTTGCCGCCCAGATTGCGATCCAGCGCCTTGAGGCCGCCATCGTTGCGGAAAGCATCGTTGACCTGCTGCGGGTCGATGACCACTTCATGCACCAGTTGCTTGGCCAGGCGATCCAGCCATTTGCGTTGCACGGGTGTCCAGGGTTGCTGGGCGTAGATGGTCTGCATGGCCTTGGCTACGCGTTGATCGAAGGGCAGCAGGGCTTCGCCGATGGCCGCCTGGCGAATGTAGCCGATGATGCTGGCGGCGATTTCCTGGTTGGTCTGGTTGCGCCAGGCGCTTTTCAGGCTGGCTTCGCTGAAACCGTGCTGGTCGAGCAGCAGGCGGACTTCGCGCAGTTGCTCGCGGGTTAGGTCCTTGGGGCGGTTGACCACCACGCCAAGGGCGGCGGACTGGTTGAGCTGGCTGCGAATAAAGTCGTTGAAGCTTTCCAGGTAGTCAGCCGGCTTTTGGTTTTGTCCGTAGTTCTGCTCACGCACTAACAGTTCGTCGCTGTGGGTGGAGATAACCGGGTAGTTCTCCGAGCCGAGCAGGGCGCTGACGGCGGCGAGCTGATTGAGCAACTGGCTGTGCTGGCGGACGAAGTTGGCGGCTTGCTGTGGGCCGAGGTCGTGCAGGTGTTTGTGCAGTTGGGCAGGTTCGACCCCCCAGGCATCCTGCAGCTCATCGAGCTTTTGCTTCAGCGTGGGTTTGTCCTCGGCCTTGTGCTGGGCCTTGCGCAGGATGCGCATGACGCGCTGGCTCAGCTGGTCAAGCACGTCATGGGCGTGGCTGCTGTCGTCCTGACTGCCAGGGGCGTCATGGCTGGCTCCGCTGGTGAGTTCGCTGACCAGTTGCTCCAGGCTGATGTTGGGGTTCTTCACCAGGGGCTTCATGGTGTCGACCGCTTCCAGGCTGGCATAGAGGTCGACGGGGTCGTAGATGCGGAATACGGTTTTGCCGATGTCGTCGCAGCGGCGGGTGGCACGGCCTTTCATCTGCTCGTAGAGGATGCGTGAGCGCACCCGGCGCATGAAGACCAGGTTGCAGATCTTCGGTACGTCGATACCGGTGGTGAGCAGGTCGACGGTGATGGCGATATTGGGGTTGGGCTCGTTCTTGTAGCGGCGAATAAGCTGCTCAACCTTGTCGCTTTGCCCGGTGATGATGCGCACGGCCGCTTCGTTGTATTGCTCGCCGTAGGCCTCTTTGAAGGCATCGTCGAGCAGGTTCTTCACCCGTTCGGCGTGGGCCTGGTTGACGCAGAAGATCATGGTCTTCTCTTCGCCAAAGGGGTCCAGCTCCTTGGCCAGCTCATCGCAGATGACCTTGTCGAAGGCTGGGGTGATCACGCGGCGGTTGAACGACTCGATGTTGAAGTTGAGTTCATCTTCCAGCTCGGCTACGTCGACTTCGCCGGTCTGGGTGTTGATGACGCTGACCGACTCGCCTTTCTCGAAGCGGATACCGTGCTTGCTGAGCTGGGTTTCATAGCGGATCGGTGGTTCGTGATCCACCAGCCAGTCGTCGGCCACTGCTTCGCGGTAGCTGTAGGTGAATACCGGTTTGCCGAAAATTTCGCTGGTGTGCTTGGCCGGGGTGGCGGTGAGGCCGATGCGGCAGGCGTCGAAGTGGTCGAGCACGCGGCGGTATTGCGAGAGGTACTGGCTGTGATCACGCACGGCCAACTCACCTTCGGTCATTTCCTGGTCGAGGGTATAACCCCGGTGGGCTTCGTCAACGATGATGCAGTCGAATTCGCCCACGGGCGGCGGGTTATCCGAGCGGAAGATGCGGCTGACCATGGCTTGCACGGTAGCGACCTGGACGCGGGTCTCCGCCTCGGCGGCCATGTCGCCCAACTCTTTGATGTCGTAGATCTGCGCCAGGGTGTGGTTCTGCTCAAGCGTGGTGTCGTTGAACGCGTCGATGGCTTGCTGGCCGAGGGCGCTGCGGTCGACCAGAAACAGGATGCGTTTGAAGCGCTCGGCTTTCAGGAATCGGTACATCAGGCCAATGATGGTGCGGGTTTTACCGGTGCCGGTGGCCATGGCCAGCAGGCAGTCACGCTGATTGTTGGCCAGGGCCTGCTCCACGGCCTGGATGGCTTTCTCCTGGTAGTCGCGCAGCTTGAGGTAGGAGAAGCCTTCGGCCTTGAGCTTGGCCTCGGCGTCTGCCTGGCTGCGTTTGAGCAGGTCGAGCAGGTCATTCGGGGTGTGGAAGTCAGGCAGCGGCCTGCGCGTGTTGGCCGGGCTACGCAGGTCACGGAACCAGGTGCCGGACTGTTCGGCGAGCTGCTTGATAAAGGGCCGGCCGTTGCAGGCAAAGGCAAAGGGCACGCGGAAGTGACCACCCTGGCCATCGTTCCAGGGCTGCGTCTGACCCGCCAGCAGCCAGGGCTGTTGATGCTCGGCCGCCAAGTTGAACTCACGGGCATAGCGCTCGGCCTGGGGAATGCGATCGGCGATATTGATGCGCTTGCGCTTGGCTTCAACGATGGCAATGGGCGTGAGACCGGCGAACAGTACATAGTCGGCGCATGCTTTGGGGCTGCTGGTGGGCCACTCGGCGATGGCCTTGTTCTTGCCCTTCTCCGGGCGCGCTCCCTTGCCGTAGGTGAGGTCGAGGGAGTCTGCCTCCCAGCCAGCGTCGATCAACTGCTGGTCGATCAAGATACGGGTCAGGTCTTCGGATAGATCGAAGCTGCTGCTGGCCTGCTGAGTCAGCTTGGCGACCTGTTGGCTGGCTTGTGGCTGGGCAGCCAGCTGCTGCTGCAGGGCTTTGAGGCTTTGTTCGTGCTCGCTGCGCAGCTTTTGCAATGCGGCTTCGTGTTCAGCTGCTAGCTGCTTATGGCTGCGTGATTCGGCATCCATCTGCTCGGCAAGCACGGCGTATTCTTCAGCCTCCTGCTTGAGCAGGTCGGCCAGCTTCTGGTTGCTCTCCAGTTGCTGGCTGGACTCGCTGAGCTGCGTCTTGAGCTGTTCGATTTGGCTTTGCAGATCGCGCAGCGGTGCGCTGGGATCTGAGGGGGTGACGAAGGGGCCAGGTTTGAACGCATGAGCATTCTTGCCGAACGACTGGTGATACCAGATGGCCAGAGCGCGGGCGACCTTCAAACCATCCATTGCCTCGCGATGCTGGGTGCGGAACTCATGGGTGGCTCGGTTGCCCTCGACGCGCAGAGTGTGGAACAGGCTGCGGATGTTCTGATCCAGCTGGATCTCGCGGCTGAGCTTGTAGAGTAGGTCGGACTGCGTAGTGGTGGCATCGAACTCGATACCGGCGCGGCTGGCCAAGTCCTGAGCCAGCGCTTCGCCAAGTTGGCGCAGTTTGATCAGCGTGGTGTTGGGGTCGCTGGCGAAGACCTGCTCGGCTGTGCTCGCAAGCTGCAGGAAAACGGGGTCGTGCTCCTGGAGAAAGGCAAAGTTACTGCTGGCCGCCATGATCGATCCTTCGGTTGCGTTCCCACTTAATAAGCCCTGTATGGCTTTATCGTGCGTAAGTGAGGGCAGCTTAACCAAGATGAGCCGAGTTTGACCATGGCATTGAGCCACTCGGTGACCCAGTGCGTATCGGCTAGCTGGCCGTACAGCTAACCGTCAATGCAAGACCATCCAGAGAATCTCCAGCCTGATCGTAGTTTGGCGTGTTAGGCACGCCTCAGAGCCAGTGCTGGCGCAGGTTTGCGGTGTAGGCGGCACGCAGACGCATTGATTGGGTGCCGTCTCCAACCCCCGTGCAGACTGCTTTCCAGGCCAACGAAGTGCCGCCTCCTTTTATCTTGCCCTCCGCTTTTTCCGTGCCTTTGTGCTCCTGAACAGGGTAATCAGGCTGGGGGATACTAAGGATCTCGCAGTCGCTGGGTGGTAGCCGAGGGCAGAGGTATCCGCGGGGCCGCGGTGCTTGAATGCGCAGGCTGAGCACACGCTATCGACATCCAGATCGACGCGACAATCGACAGCTCATCAGAAATGAGTCTGACCTCAAGAGCTGCGCCCGAACGATCACCGCGCCGACAGACAACGGACCTAAGTAACGACTGTGGAATGACTTCGGGTTGGTGCTGCTGAGCCGGAGCATTCATCACCAACCAAGCGCCGACAGGCCTGCCAGACTAGCAGCGCGCGACTCTGTCGATCCCTGCGCAAGAGCCAGGCAATAAGGACGCCATTGATGTGCACAGCACCTGACTCTCTTGCATGCACATGTGCTGTGGCACCATCGCCGCCACGGTCTTCAATGGCGGTGCATTCGCCGGCAGGTAGCCGTGCTGCGCAGCCATTGCATTCCTCCAGTAGTAGGTGAACCAGCATCAGATCGCCAGGCGCCAGTGAATTGGCCGGCGAAGTGCGATACCTGCCGTCAGGGACGCTGTCGGACCTTTTGTGGATCAGCCGTGGTGGCGACGTTGCGAGCGCTGTCGAACCTGGGGCGAACATGCGCCTGCGAGTAGTGTCAGCGGTCGCCATGCCTGGTGAGTCCCCGGCGTCATGACGTGGCCTGCTTCTTCAGCACCTCGCGCAGCATTTCCGCCATGGTCACGCCGCGCTCGAAGGCCGCCAGCTTGATGCGCGTGCGCAGCGCCGGCGTCACGTCCAGCGTCAGCCGAGCGCTGTCGAGGGCGGCGCCCTGGTGTATCCAGGATTCGGCTTGTGGATCGGTCAGCGGACGTGCGCCGATGCGCTTGCCGCTTATGGCGACCACCTCAGCAACTCGTCGACCAGGCTGCTGACCTCGCGCGCAGCGGCGCTGTCCGGTGCCAGTTCGCGGGCCAGGCGACCGGCCGCCACACTCTCGGCGAAGACGATGCGCTGGCGTACTTCCGTCTGCAGTGCCGGCAGCGGTTGGTCGGCCAAGGCGCCGCGCGCTTCGTGGTCAATCACCGTGGTGCTGACGCGACGATTGATAGCGAACGCCGCGCGCAGTGTGGGCCTGAACACCTGCGCTTCGCGGATCAGGTTCACCATCTCCGCGCTGGCCCACAGGTCGGAGGGGCTTGGCTGCACCGGGATCAACACGCGATCTGCCGCCAGCAACGCTGAGCGGGCGAGGGCGGCGATGCGCGGTGGCTCGTCGATGATCACGTGATTATCGACGAGCCAGCTCCGGGGCTTCTTGGTGTAGCGTCTCACGCGTCAGGCCGACGGCGCTGAACAGCCTGGATAAGCCCTGCTGGCTGCGCAGTTGCGTCCAGTCTAGTGCCGAGCCCTGCGGGTCGGCATCGAGCAGGATGACGTTCTGTCCGCTCAGGGCCAGTTCGCCAGCGATATGGGTGGCCAGGGTGGTCTTGCTCACCCGCCTTTCTGGTTGAGCAGGGCCATGATCATGGCCGGATCTCCCCGGCCAGGCTGCTCCGATTAGCACCTGTCCACACACAGGCGCTGCCCCAATAACAAGTTAGAGCTTTTAAGTTAGTTAAGTTAAGGGAGGCTGGAAGCCACGCCAGCCGTGGCCTGTAGAGAAGTTCGTGCGCCTGATAGCACGAGAGTGATGCGCCTGATAGCACGTGCCGTCGTGCGCCTGATAGCACGACTGAATTCACAGCTTTTCCAGAAGATATCCCCGTGCCGTTGACGGCACGCGCCGGAGATCCGCTCGCCTGGGGGGCAAGCGCTGCGATGTTTCAGCGGTTTCCCAGGCTGGGGTTGGTGCCGATCCCGGAGCTGGGTGCGGGCAGGCTCGAGATAACTGCGCTCAGGAGAGGCGTCACAATCTGCGGCGCATCGTCCTCGTGCTGGAGTTAGCGCTAATGGCCATCCTCCGAGCCTGTGCGCGTTTGCCGGAAACGGTCCAGGAGCGGGTTGAAACGCTTCAGATGACTTGGGAGGGGGAACAGATGGGGGAAAGCGGTTGGAGCGTTCTAGGGGGCTCTGGAGGCGTTTCTGGCCGCTGTCGTTGAGTGGGGCTCAAGGGTAACCGGCGGGCCTCATTGGTAGACCCTGGCCTGCTCGTGTGCGAGCTCGCGTCTCGCAGTCTCGCCCAACGGGCGGTACGCGGCTTGTGTGGCTGCAGTCTCCGAAGGTGCAGTTCTACGGCTTTCTGCAAAACCGGAAAACCGCATCGGCGGATTTCCGTAAATCCGTAAAAGCGCAGATCCGCTTCCCCACAAATCCGTAAATCCGTGGATACGGATCGACGGATTTGGGCAAAACCGTAAGACCGTAACGGTCTCAATCAACTGGCAGCACAACGTGGTTGTTCCAGGCTGATTGCCGGGACGCGCACCCGTGCATCTGCCTTCCGGGTGGGCGCGCGGGTGGCCGACAGGACAGGGGCGCAAAAAACAAGGCACCGGGTCGCCTCGGTGCCTTCCGCTGGGTTAGCGATTCCAGAACACATGCATCTGCTCGAAGCCGGTCTCCAGGGTGAACACGTCGCCGCTGTATTCCATGTCGCGGGCCATGGCGCGGTAGTCGATGTACATGGCCAGGTGCTGCGGAATGCTGGTGGTTTCCTCGGTCAGCTCCTAGGCGTAGTCGGCCAGCGAGCTGTAGCAGCCGCAGTAATCCTCCTCGGCCGCCTTGCGCGCCTGTTCCAGGTCGTTGAAGTGAGCGAGCAGGGCGCCGCCGAACGCGGGATACTCCTCGATGAAGCAGGCGATCTCATGGGCGCTTTCAAGATCCTCGTACTCGCCGATGCGGTAGCCGTCGAAGCCCTCGAAATCGTGGATGGCAAACTCTTCCGCACCCTCGACTGGCGAGGCCGCCAGCATGGCGTCGACCTGTTCCTGAATGTCGTCCAGCTCCAGGGTGGCGTCGATCCAGACGCCATGCAGGTGACCGGCGTTATAGGCGGCCAGGTCGGCAACGAAGATCCTGATTTCTTTGCTCATGGCTTTCGCTCCTTCGTCTTCAGGGTTCTGCGCTTGCGCTGCGCATGAACCCCTGCCGACTAGGGCGACTAAGGCGGTCGTGAAAAAATCAGGAAAAATCGCGGAGGCTCCACCCAGCGCAGCGGCCGGGTGGAAACCGTCTATT
>JAEYXX010000039.1 GCA_023431055.1 Pseudomonadota bacterium | reverse complement strand
GCGGCGCCCACTCGGCGATGGTGGCACGATCTTCGGTGTACTCCATCTCGGTGAAGGCGTGGTGCTGGCGCAGGGCCTCGAAACGCTTCTTGAGGAAGGCGATACCGCTGTTGCCGCGCACGAAGCTCATGTGCGGGACCGGGTTGATGAAGGTCTTCGGCGAGTTGATCGCGCCTTTTTCGATCAGGTAGGCCCAGAACTGCTTGGACTCCTCGAACTGGGCGTTGATGTTCACCGACTTCTTGATGTCGATGCTGCCGTCCGCGCCTTCCGGGGTGTAGTTCAGCTCGCACAGCGCGGCGTGACCGGTGCCGGCGTTGTTCCAGGGGTTGGAGCTTTCCACTGCGCCGGACTCGCGCAGCTCTACCACTTCCAGGGTGATGCCGGGGTTGAGTTCCTTGAGCAGTACGCCCAGGGTCGCGCTCATGATGCCAGCGCCAACCAGCACCACATCTACGCTTTGGTAATCGTTATGCGCCATTAACCTCTCTCCAAGAAAACTGCACCAGATGGATGGCCGTTCGGCCTTTCAGGGCGATACCGGCAGACTCAGGCGTGATGCCCTGTCGTTCGGCGGGGAGGGTCAAGGCTGGGATTTGCGGACGCAAAACTGTTCATCTGTTCGCCACACTCTTGTGAAGTTTGTAAAAACCGTTTTTTTCACGCTCTTTTGGAGCGGTGAACCTCAAAAGCTCGACTGCCTCGGCGCGCTTTTGCCCGTGCAAAACATGCAATGCATGGCTGCTATCGGCTCTGCATATGGGCTGAAAGCGGCTGGCCGGAAGCGGCAGCTCGAAGTGGGCGACTCTCTGGGGCGGGGCGATGACGTTGCATCGGCGAGGTCGTGCGGCCCGATCAGGAGACGTCCTTATAATCGGGGCGCGATTATAACGGTGAATGAGGGGAAATTGATCGCCCCTGCGTGACTTTTATTCTTCCGCCGGTCAGGCCGCCAACGGGCGAGCGGCTGGTGCGTGTGTGACGACCGGGGTGATTCGGGCGCTGGCAGGCAAGGGGGAGCCCAGCCAGGAGATGCTCGGCTCGCGAACTTCCACCCACCCAGGCTGGCTCGGGTGTTCCTGCATCTGCCGCAGGGCACGGCAAAGCCCCTGACCATCGATCAGGGCGAAATGGCGCATCGGGCGAGCGCGGCTGAACAGACGGCGCAACAGCATGGCGAAGGCTCCAGCGTGGTGACGGGTATCTTTATGCCAGGGCGCGGTGACAGGCTGATGACAGGAACCGCAATGCTGTGCTGGCGGTCCTATGCTGCACCACTGTCGGCCTCAGGCCGCGCTGGGTATACTGCCGGCCACTTTTACCTCACTCGGAGAGATGAGCATGCTGCACCGTGCGTTGATCGCCTTGCTTGCTGCCGCCAGCCTGACTCTGGCCGGTTGCGCCCTCAGCCCTCAGCAACTCACCCCGCAACCCAAACTCACCAGCTCGCTGACCCCGGTGGGGCAGGGCCAGCCGGTGGTGGTGCGCGTGGTCGATGGTCGTCCTTCGCCGGTGCTTGGCACCCGTGGCGGCCTGTATCCGGAAACCAGCTCGATCAGTGTCAGCGCTGAGCATGTGCTGCCCAAACTGCAGGCCGAGGCCGAAGCTGCCGTGCGCCTGCTTGGCTTCACCCCGTCGCCCAATGCCTATAACGCGCCGCAGCTGACCATCACCCTGGCGGAGCTGAAGTACCAGTCGCCGAAAGAGGGTATGTACGTGACCGAGGCGGATATCTCCGCTTCGATCCGTGCTGATGTACAGGGCGGTAGCCGCCGCTATACCGGCCGTTATGGCGCTTCGCTGAACCAGCGTTTCGGCACTGCACCGAACCAGCAGACCAACACCAAGCTGGTGGGCGACGTGCTCAGCGATGCGCTGACCCGCGCCTTCAAGGATCCGACCATCGGCCAGGTCCTGCTGCAGTAATTCATGGCGCCGCCATAAACAACGCCCCGCATTGCGGGGCGTTTTCGTTTGTCTCGGAGCTTCAAGCCGCTTCGGCATAGAACTCCGGCAAGCACATGCCGGTGCGGTTATCGATGTCCGGCAGGTCATAGTGCTCATGGCCACCCAGCGCGCAGTACACCAGCCAATGCTGGTCCTGGACGTTGAAGGAAAGTTCGTCGACCACGGCGTCCACTTCATCCAGCGAGTCGATCAGGTAATCGCGATCCAGCGGTTGTGAATTAAGCATGGCGGGTCCTCCACGGACATTGAAGTTTGGCTCCAGCACAGTCGTGACTGCTTGGTCAGTCTTAGAGATACAAACCCTAGGCCAGGCATGTGACAGTTTTCAGACGATTTCGGGATAGCGGGCCGCGTTCGTCGGAAACGAACCTTATAAAAGCGGGATTTCAGTACACTGCGCGACGACTTTTCGGGGGCTGAAATGATCTGTTTCAGTCGCAATCCCCATTCTGGTGCGGTGACGCGCTCACTGCACCATGCTGTTCTCGAGGTGGTGCATGTCGTTGCAGGTGTTGTGGTCGCTGTTTCTCGCTCATCCGGCTGGGGCGTTGAATTCGCTGGCATTGTTCTTTGCCGTGGCCGGTAGCTGGTTGTGCCTGATGACCCGCTTGCGCGAGCAGCGCGGCGTGGCGCGCGTGCTGGCTCAGGGTGAACTGGACGAAGCCGATGTGCAGGACGAGCGTACGCTGCGCATCAATCGCTTCTTCTATCGCTTCGGTGGCATTTGTCTCGGCGCGGCTCTGCTGTTGTCCTGGTTCAGCACGCGGCTTTGATGCCTGAGCGACAAAAAAAACGGCAGCCCATTGGCTGCCGTTTTCGTTTGTGCGAAATGCGCCTTACAAAGGCAGACCGGCTTTGATCCGGTACTGATTACGCACCGGGTTGGCGTACTGCAGGATCAGGAAGGGCCTTTGCTCTGCGCTGCAGGCATCCAAGCGCTTTTGCCACTCGGCTTCAGCCTTGGCCAGCTCCGCGGCCGGGAACAGCTCGCTCGCCGCCGGCACCTTCAGTTCGGCCTCGCGGCCCTCCCATATGGCGTACGCCAGGTAATGCACGGGGAACAGGCGGTATTGGCCGAGGATGTGGCGGTCCAGCGCCTGAGCCAGCTGCTTGGTGTCCTCCAGGCCACCTACCGGTGGGCCGAAGTGCAGGTGCACACGGCCCTTGTAGCCAGTGATGCCCAGGGCAATGCTGGCGTCGTCTTCACCCGGCGCCTTGGTGTAGCTGCCGGTGGCGGCGCGCACGCTCAGCTCGCGGGCCTTGGCCAGGTCGCAGGGGTCGTATTCATAACTGATCGACACCGGGATCAGGTTGAGCGAGTCGATCACCGCGGCGAACGGCTCGTCCTTGCGGCTCATGTGGAACATCTTGAGGATGGCCGAGTCGGTACGGTCGTCACCGTCCTTGGCGCGGCCTTCGGCCTGGGCGATCCAGATCGACTCGCCGTCTTCGCGGATCGAGTGGTTGATATAGGCGGAGAGCAGCTGATAAGCCGCCAGTTTCTCGCGTCGGCCGCTGATCGAGCGATGCACGATGAAGCTCTTGTTCAGGCGCATCAGGTCGCTGACGAAAGGGCGCTGCAACAGGTTGTCGCCAATGGCGATGCGCGGCGTCTGCAGGCCGGCATGGTAGACCGCGTAGTTGACGAAGGCCGGATCCATGACGATGTCGCGGTGGTTGGCCAGGTAAAGGTAGGGCTTGCCGGGCTGCAGATGTTCCAGACCGGAGTAGCTGATACCGTCGCTGGCATGCTCGATGGTGCGGTCTATGTAGGGCTCGATCTTTTCCTGCAGCTTGGAGACCGAATCGATGCTGGCGAACTCGCTGCGCAGGCGTGCGGCAATCAGCGGCTTGAGCAGCCAGCCCAGGGGCCCGGCCAGTCGCGGAAAACGAAAGCGGGTAAGGGTGCCGAGAAACGCCGGGTCGGCGAGCAGGCGCGCCAGCACGGGGCGCACTTCTGCATCGGCATAGGGTCGGATGGCATCGAATGCGCCCATCATGCTCTCTTGTGTTCTGTAACGGCGAAGGTTGAAGTGTCGACTGCTAAGCAGGGTGAGCAGTAGACCGGCGATTATACCGCCAAGTCACAAGGAGGCCGCGATGCTGGAAAGCGAGACGTATTATTGCCCCTATTGCGGCGAGCCGGCCGAGGCGCTGCTGGATCTGTCGGGTGGTGATCAGTCCTACATCGAAGATTGTCCGGTGTGTTGCCGGCCGATCGAGTTCGAGCTGCGTACGGACGGCACCGAGTGGGAGTTGGACGTTCGCGGGGAGAACGACTGATGCAACGAATCTACGAACCGGAAAACCTGCTGGAAGGGCAGATGCTGGTGGACATGCTGGCCAGTGAGGGCGTCGAGGCGCACCTGCTCGGTCAGCATCTGGTCGGTGCGGTGGGGGAGTTGCCGGCGTGCGGCCTGCTTGGTTTGGTCGTCGCTGATCCGTACGCCGAACGGGCGCGTACGCTGATCGCTGAGTACAATGCGGCGCAACCTGTGCCTGGCGATGAGCCAGAGTCCTTTCAGGGCGTGTTGCTCTGTTGACGCGCCCCCTGCCTGTCGAGTCGTTTCATGTGTGGACGTTATGCCCTGTTCCGCTGGTCGCCCGCTTTTGCGGCGTTGCCCGGCTTTCCCGCTGACCAGAAGCCGCACTGGAACCTCGCGCCCAACGGTCAGGTGCTGATGTTGCGTGCTGGCGAGCAAGGGCCGCAAGCGGCCGCGGCGCGTTGGGGGCTGACGCCTGCCTGGCTCAAGGATCTGTCCAAGACCCCGGCTCATGCCCGCGCCGAAACCCTGGCCGAGCAGCCGATGTTCCGTGAGCCCTTTCGCCAGCGTCGTGCGCTGCTGCCGGCCAATGGCTTTTATGAGTGGCGCGGGGGTGCGCGCAAGCGGCCTTACTGGATGAGCAACGGTGAGCCGATGATGTATTTCGCGGCGTTGTGGGAGCTTTATCCGGTGGGCGGGCAGGAGTACCTGAGCGTGGCGCTGATCACTCAGGAGGCTGCCACGCTGCGGCGGCCCTTGATTCTCGGCGAGCACGAACAGGCGTTGTGGTTGAGCAACGACACGCCGCCCGAGCAACTGGCAGCGCTACTGCTCAAGCCGCAGATGGCGCTGCGTGAGCGCGCGCTGGCAACGCTGGTCAACGATCCACAGCTGGATGCGCCGGAGTGCCTCACTCCGGCTTGAGCCTGCGCAGGGTGTCGAGGGACCGACCAGGTTGTGCGCACCGCGGCTGGCCTAGAACCGATGCGCGCGGCGCACCCTATCTGATGAAGTCCCTTACACCTTGAACTGGTTGATCAGCCTGCGTTGCTGTTCGGCCAGCTTGGTCAGTTGGGCGCTGGCCTGGCTGGCTTCGTCGGCACCGCTGGCCACCTCGTTGGCGACCTGGCCGATATTGGTGACGTTGCGGTTGATGTCTTCGGCTACCGCGCTCTGCTCCTCGGCCGCGCTGGCGATCTGCGTGTTCATGTCGTTGATCACCGACACCGCCTGGGTGATGGACTCCAGCGATTGAGCGGCCTGGTTGGCGTGCTCCACGCTATCGTCGGTCTTGCTCTGGCTCTGCTCCATCACCTTGACCACTTCGCGTGTGCCCTGCTGCAGCTGCTGGATCATGTTCTGGATTTCTTCGGTGGCCTGCTGGGTCTTCTGCGCCAGATTGCGTACCTCATCGGCGACCACGGCGAAGCCGCGACCCTGCTCACCGGCGCGGGCGGCCTCGATGGCGGCGTTGAGCGCCAGGAGATTGGTCTGCTCGGCGATGCCGCGTATGGCGATGAGGATGGCGTTGATGTTCTCGCTGTCCTTGGCCAGGTTCTGCACTACGCTCACGGCGCGACCGATCTCGCTGGCCAGGGCGGAGATCGCTGCCGAGGTCTCCTGCACTACCTGCTTGCCCTGATTGGCGGCGCGGTCGGCATGTGCGGCCGCCTCTGCGGCATGCGTGGCGTTGCGTGCGACGTCCTGCGCGGTGGCGGTCATTTCATGCACTGCGGTGGCGACCAGTTCGATCTCCGACATTTGTTTCTGCACGCCCTGATTGGTGCGGATGGCAATGTCAGCGGTGTGTTCGGAAGAGTCACTGACCTGCTGCACCGAGGTCACCACGGACGCGATCATGGTTTGCAGCTTGGCCAAGAAGGCATTGAAGCCCGCTGCGATCTGCCCCAGTTCGTCCTTGCGGTCGACCTGCAGGCGTACCGTCAGGTCGCCGTCGCCCTTGGCGATATCGTCGAGCATGCCGACCATTTGCCGCAGTGGGCGGGCGATGCCGTAGCCGACGAGCCAGATCACCAGCAGACCCAGGCCAGCGATCAGCAAGCCCACCAGCGTCATGCCCAGGGTATCGCCATCGCGTTGGGTGATGAGCTCAGCCTGCAGTTGGCGCAGGTCTGCCATCACGGTATCCAGCGGCAGTACCAGCATCAGCACCCAGCGAGCGTCGGTCTGGCCGATGGTGAAGCTGAGAAATAGCTCGATATGGTTGTCGGCGGGATCGTCCTCGACATGCACGTCGTACTTCGGCATGCCGGGCTGCAGGCTGCTCAGGTTGGCCAGTTCGTTGGCGTCGAGCAGCTCGGTAGCGGGCTCGCCGAGCTTTTCCGGTGCCTGGGTGGAGGCGACGATACGGCCGTTGCTGGCGATCAGGGCGATCTCGCCAGCGCCGCCATAGAGCTGGGCGTCGGCTTTGACCAACAGTTCCTGGATGAAGTTGACCGCCAGATCAGCCCCGGCGATACCGCGAAACTCGCCGTTGACCAGAATTGGCGAGGTGAAGGAGGCGAGCATGGTCATCTTGCCGCCGACGTCGTAGGGGGCAGGATCGATCACGCAGGGGCGTTTGCGTTCCTTGGGGCACAGGTAGTACTCGCCTTCGCGTACCCCGGTGGGCAGCAGTTTTTCGCTTTCCATCGAGCTGATGGCGTCGAGCCCCAGGCTGCCGTCGGCGTTGCGATACCACCAGGGCAGGAAGCGGCCGCTGCCGTCGTAGCCCTTTTCGTGGCTGCCGGCGTAGAGGTCGTCGCTGGCGTCGAAGGCGTTCGGTTCCCAGCCGATATAGCTGCCCAGCAGCTTGGGGGTCTGCGCCGTGGTTTCGCGCACCAGGTTGGCCAGTTCTTCGCGGCTAATGCTGAGCAGTGGGATGCCGCCGGCATCGGTCATGCCGAGCATGGCGTTGACGCGCGCCAGGTCGGCGGTGATCTGCTGGGGCGCTTCCAGTTCTCGCTGGATTTCGCTGACCTGGGCCTGCGCCAGCGAGGAAAGACGCTGCTCGATGACCTGCTCGAGCAGGACCTGGGTGCGTTGCTGCACCAGATTCTGGGTTCGGTCGCTGGCGAACAGGGCGTAGAGCACCAATGCCACGACCACAGCCAGCACACTGGCTCCGGCGAGGAATGCGACGGAAAACTGGATCGACTTGAACTTCATGTGAGCTCCCGGACGCAATGTGGCCTGTCACGGGTTGTCGGCCACGACAAGGCAAAACCTTAGGGCCAAAGGTCAAGGTTCTGGCTGCTGTTGCATTGAGCAAAGGTGGCGCGTGGCCATTGTGCAAGTGCTGCGGTTGCTCGTCGTGCGGGAGCGGCCTAGCATAAGTGTCCGATTCAAGGAGATGGCTCGATGAGCAAGGTTCATTATTTGAGTGGCCTGGCGGCTGCCCTGCTGCTGGCGGGATGCCAGGCCGTCAATACCACCAGTGGTGGTGCGGTGGGGGTTGAGCGTAAGCAGTACATGTTCAGCATGCTGTCAGCTGATGAAGTCAACCAGATGTACGCGCAGTCCTATCAGCAGACGTTGAGCGAAGCATCGAGCAAGGGTGTGCTGGACAAGACCAGTGCCAATGCCAAGCGTCTGCAGACCATTGCCGGGCGGCTGATTCCGCAGGCACCGCGTTTTCGCCCGGATGCCGCCAACTGGCAGTGGGAGGTCAATCTGATCAAGAGCCCAGAGCTCAATGCCAACTGCGGGCCGGGCGGCAAGATCATTTTCTACAGTGGCATCATCGAGAAGCTGAAGCTGACCGATGACGAGATCGCCGCGATCATGGGCCACGAGATGGCGCATGCGCTGCGTGAGCACAGCCGTGAAGCGATGTCCAAGGCGTATGGTATTCAGGTCGCCAGGCAGGGGGCCAGCGCCCTGCTGGGGTTGGGTGAGACGAGCATGGCTCTGGCCGATACCGTGGTGCAGTACAGCCTGACCTTGCCCAACAGCCGCAGTAACGAGAACGAGGCCGACCTGATTGGCCTGGAGCTGGCTGCCCGCGCGGGTTACAACCCGAATGCGGCCATCAGCCTGTGGCAAAAGATGGAGGCCGCCGGTGGTGGTGCGCCGCCCGAGTTCATGAGTACCCACCCGTCGTCCAGCAGCCGTATCGCCTCACTGCAGGCGGCGATCCCCAAGGTCATGCCGCTGTACGAGCAGGCCAAGGCCGGGCGTTAATTTGGGGCCAGGAAACGGCGCGGCGTGATTGTTCACGGCGCGCCGTTTGCGTTTCAGGGCAGGGCGGTTTCGGCAAGTGGACGGGTTTGCAGACCCAGCTGAGCGCGGAAGCTTTCCATGTCGAACATGGTGCAGATTTCCTGGATTTCGTTGCCGGGGGTGAGCGTCCAGAACGCCATGGCTGAGATGCTCAGCACCTTGTCGCTGGGCGGGTAGCCCAGTGCGGGTTTCTGGATGGTGCCGATCAGGGTGCTCCAGGTGACCACCTTGTAGCCTTCGGCGATGCATTCCTCGACCACCACCTGCAGGTCCGGCATTGCAAGGCGGATGTCCTGCACCATCTGCACGAAGCCGGCGCTGCCAAGCGGCCTGCCAATGAACGAGCTCTTGTAGAGGAAATCGCGGCTGTGCAGTTGTTCAGCCAGCGCCAGGCGCCCCTTGTTCCAGGCCAGGTCGATGTGCTGGCACACCAGCTTCTTGCGATCATCCAATGACATGCTGTCCTCCCGGCTGCAGGCCGTCTCCATGTGACGTGGCAGGCACTTTAGCAGCAGGGAGGAGGGGGCTGGGATTGGCCGAAATGCCGGCTCGTTGACGTCAGTGGTTCGTCAGATCAGGCCGCTCAGCTTCAGTGCCTGGTAGCCGGCATAGATTGCCAGCGCGGCGAAGGCGCAGGCGGCCAGGCGGCGGATCAGAGTCAGCGGCAGACGTTCGGCTGCGAAATTGCCCGCCAGCACCACTGGTACGTTGGCGATCAACATGCCCAGCGTGGTACCGACCACCACCAGAATGAAGTGTGGGTACTGCGCGGCCAGCATCACGGTCGCAACCTGGGTCTTGTCGCCCATCTCGGCGAGGAAGAAGGCGATCAGCGTGGTGAGGAAGGGACCGTATTTCTTCAGGCCGGATGCTTCGTCGTCGTCGAGTTTGTCCGGTACCAGGGTCCAGGCCGCCACGGCGACGAAACTGGCTGCGAGAATCCAGCTGAGAGTGGCGGGGGAGAAGAAACCGGCGACCCAGTTACCGACGGCGCCAGCGGCGAAGTGGTTGGCCAGGGTGGCGACGACTATGCCCCAGATGATCGGCCAGGGTTTGCGAAAACGGGCGGCCAGCAGCAGGGCGAGCAACTGGGTCTTGTCACCGATTTCGGCGAGGGCAACGATCAGGGTGGGGACGAACAGCGATTCCAGCATCAGGTTTCCTACAGGGGGCGGGTCGACACGGCTTATGACACGAACGACCTTCCCGCCCCGGGTATAGGTTGTGCGTGTCATAGGTCTTGTCAAACCGCAGGCCTCTCTGTGAAGGCCTTGGGTCGTATACGCCATGCTCTGCGGAGCAAGTGTGTTGACGCATACCGGGCGAGCAGGGCGCTCGCGGGAGACTACTCCCCTAGGACGGGCGCAATTGTGCCCAAGCGTTGCGTTGGGAGCAAGCCCAATTCAGCGACGGGCACTGTAGATGCGAAAACCCTCTGCCTCGGCCAGGGTGCGGCAAGGGCCGAGATGGCGCTCGATCAGAGGCGGATACTTGAGGAAGCTGTTGGCCACCAGACGCAACTCGCCACCTTTAACCAGGTGGCGCGCAGCCTGGCTCAGCAGGTTCTCGCTGGCCTGGTAGTCGGTGTGCACACCCTGATGAAACGGCGGGTTGCTGACGATGGCGCTGAGTCCCTCAGGCGCCGATTCGATGCCGGTGCCGGCGATCGGGTTGGCTGCCAGGCCGTTACGTGCCAGCGTAAGGCGGCTGCTTTCCAGGGCGAAGGCATCGACATCCAGCAGGCTCAGCTCGCTGTCCGGGTAACGCCTTTTGAGCGCCGCGCCGAGCACGCCGGCGCCGCAGCCGAAGTCCAGCAGATGGCCCCCCGGTAGGTCATCGAGGTGCTCGAGCAGCAGCGCGCTGCCGCGATCCAGCCGGCCGTGCGCGAACACGCCGGGCAGAGTGACGATCTCCAGTGCACCGTCGGCCAACTGCAATGGGTAGCTTTGAGCCAGGGCATGCAGGTCCGGTACTGCTGGCGCTTGATCCACCTCGACGCACCAGAGTTGGCAATGCCGCGCGCTGTCGAGCTTGCGCGGCTTGCCATAGGCGGCCAGCTGTTTCGCCGCGCGTTCGATGCCGCCACGTTTTTCACCGACCAGGTACAGCGCTTTGCTTGCCAGGCGCGAGGCAAGCGCTTGCAGCAGGTAGTCGGTCAGCTCGCGCGACTTGGGGAGAAACAGCACGGCGGCGCGGTAGTCGCCTTCCGGCAGGCGTGTGCCGAAGTGGCTGCGACCGGCAAAGCGTGAGGCGAGTTGTGCCTGGTCGCCGGCGTGCCAGTTCCAGCCATGTGCCTGCGGCAGGGCTCCGAGCAGGTCGTCGGCCGGCAGGCCTGCCAGCAACAGCTCGCCTTCGAACAGCTGGGCCTGGCGCAGGAGAACTTCGCTTCGCGGGTCCATGGTGCTTCCTACAAATCTGTGATGCGGAAAGGTAAGAGGGCCGGGAGAATGAAACCGAGGCATTGCTGCCAAAGTGCAGCGCCGGCCCGTCGCCCCCCGAAAAAGCTGCGCAGCTTACCCGACGACTCGCAGCGGCGCACCGGCGAAGAAACCGGCGGCGTTTTCCACGACCTGGCCGACGATGCGCTGGCGCGCTTCCTGGCTGCCCCAGGCGCTGTGCGGGGTGACGATCAGGCGGGGAATGTCGGCGGCCAGCAGCGGGTTGCCGTCCTTCGGTGGCTCCTGCAGCAGCACGTCGGTTGCGGCGCCGCCCAGATGGCCACGGCGCAGGGCATCGGCCAAGGCCTGTTCGTCGACCAGGCCGCCACGCGCGGTGTTGATCAGGAATGCGCGCGGTTTCATCAGCGCCAGTTCCTGCGCGCCGATCAGGTTGCGCGTCTGTTCGTTGAGCGGGCAGTGCAGGGTCAGGGCGTCGACCTGTGGTAGCAGTTCGTGCAGCGGCAGGCGATCGGCGCGCGGCGGACGGCCGGGCAATTGACCGAGCAGCACGCGCATGCCGAAGGCTTCGGCCAAGCGGGCAACGGCGCCGCCCAGTTCGCCATGGCCGAGCATGCCCAGAGTCTTGCCTTCGAGTTCGACGATGGGGTGATCGAGCAGGCAGAACTGGCTGGCCTGCTGCCAACGACCTGCAGCGATGTCACGCTGGTAATCGGGCAGGCGCGTGGCCAGCGCCAGGAGCAGCATCAGCGTGTGCTGCGCCACGGACGGCGTGCCGTAGCCCTGGCAGTTGCACACGGTTACGCCGTGGTCACTGGCCGCATTCAGGTCGATATTGTTGGTGCCGGTGGCAGCCACCAGCACCAGCTTCAGTTCGGGGCAGGCGGCAAAGGTGGCAGCGTCCAGCGGCACCTTGTTGCTGATGGCGACCTGCGCGCCTTGCAGGCGTTCGGCGACCTGATCCGGACGCGTGTGTGCGTGCAGGGTCAGCTCGGCGAAGGCCTGATGCAGTGGCTGCATATCGAGGTCGCCAAGGTCGAGGGAGGCATGGTCGAGGAAGACGGCGCGTGGGCTGTTGCTCATCAGCTGTACCTTTTCGCAGGAGGGTCGCAAGAGTAGATTGGCGAGCCTACCAGACCTTCACCGTCGCTGCGGAGCCACCATGTACTGGACCGAATTTCTCACCGTTGCCCTTATTCACCTGCTGGCAGTGGCTAGCCCCGGGCCGGATTTCGCCATCGTCGTGCGCGAAAGCGTCGGCTACGGTCGCCGCGCCGGCTTGTTCACCGCCTTCGGTGTGGGCAGCGGGATTCTGGTCCACGTGACCTATTCACTGCTCGGCATCGGCCTGATCGTGTCGCAGTCCATCGTGCTGTTCAATGCGCTGAAATGGCTGGCGGCAGCTTATCTGCTGTACATCGGCATCAAGGCGCTGCGCGCGCGCCCGGCCGACCCGGCCAGCACCGAGCTGAATCTGGCAGCAGGCGAGCGCAGCGGCCGTGGTGCTTTCGTCACGGGGTTCATCACCAATGGCCTGAACCCCAAGGCGACGCTGTTCTTCCTGTCGCTGTTCACCGTGGTGATCAACCCGCATACCCCAGTGCTGGTGCAGGCCGGCTATGGCCTGTATCTGGCCTTGGCTACGGCGTTCTGGTTCTGTCTGGTGGCCTGGCTGTTCAGCCAGCAACGCGTGCGCGCCGGCTTCGCCCGCATGGGGCACTGGTTCGACCGGCTGATGGGCGCGGTGCTGGTGGGGATCGGTGTGAAACTGGCGTTGACCGAGATGCGCTAAACGAAAGAGCCCCGCAGTTGCGGGGCTCTTTCGTTAATGGGCTGGCTTACAGCAGTTCGATGGCGACTGCGGTGGCTTCGCCACCGCCGATGCAAAGCGAGGCGACGCCGCGCTTGCCGCCTTTCTTCTGCAGGGCGTTGATCAGGGTGAGGATGATCCGCGAGCCGGTGGAGCCGACCGGATGGCCCTGAGCGCAAGCACCGCCGAAGACGTTGACCTTGGCGTGATCCAGACCGTGCTCGCGCATGGCGAGCATGGTCACCATGGCGAAGGCTTCGTTGATCTCGAACAGATCGATCTCATCCTTGCTCCAGCCGGTCTTCTTCAGCAGGTTGCTCATCGCGCCGATGGGCGCCAGGGTGAATTCGCTCGGGTCCTGACTCTGGGTGGCATGAGCAACGACCCTGGCCAGCGGTTTGAGGCCACGCCTGGCAGCTTCATCAGCCGTCATCAATAGCAGCGCGCTGGCGCCGTCGGAGATCGAGCTGGCGTTGGCTGCGGTGATGGTGCCGTCCTTCTTGAAAGCGGGCTTGAGCGCGGGAATCTTGTCGAGATTGGCCGTCAGTGGTTGCTCGTCATCCTTGACCACCAATTCGCCTTTGCGCGACGTGACGGTGATCGGCACGATTTCCGCCTCCAGCGAGCCATCCTTGATCGCCGCCTGCGCGCGCTTGAGCGACTCGATGGCATAGGCATCCATCTCCTCACGAGTGATGCCGTACTGGTCGGCCGTTTCCTGGGCGAAGGAGCCCATCAGGCGTCCGGTGCGAGCATCTTCCAGGCCGTCGAGGAACATGTGGTCCTTGATCTCGCCATGGCCCATGCGCAGGCCGGTGCGGGCCTTTTCCAGTACATAGGGCGCGTTGGACATGCTTTCCATGCCGCCGGCGATCATGACCTGGTTGCTACCGGCCTTCAGCGAATCGAAGGCCATCATCACCGCCTTCATGCCCGAGCCGCACAGCTTGTTGATGGTGGTGCAGCCGGTGGCGGATGGCAGGCCGGCATTGAGCGACGCCTGGCGCGCCGGGCCTTGCTTGAGGCCGGCGGGCAGCACGCAGCCCATGATTACTTCCTGCACGTCGGCTGGCTCGATACCGGCGCGCTTGACTGCTTCACGAATGGCAGCAGCACCCAGATCGACGGCCGGCACGCTGGCCAGGCTGCCCTGAAAACCGCCCATGGGAGTACGGGCGCCGCTGACGATGACGATATCGGACATGGTGTTACCTCTAACGAGAGTGTGGCTTGGTGCAGCCGTTTTCAGAACTGGCTGATTGTCTCGATTCTAACCTGTGACCAAAAGTGGCCATAGGGTCACGTGGCAAATCATTCTTTGGGCTGATTTAGCGCTGCGTGAGCCGCTCTAGAGTCGCTGCATACCTATTCCTAGCGTGCCTAAAGGTGACTTCATGCTGCAGACCCGACTGATCCCCTCCGCCGAAAACGCTCATGCCTATCCGCTACTGATCAAGCGTCTTCTGCTATCCGGCAGCCGATATGAGAAGACCCGCGAAATCGTCTATCGCGACAAGCTGCGCTACAGCTACGCCACCTTCAACGAGCGTGTCGCGCGTCTGGCCAATGTGCTCAGCGAAGCCGGGGTCAAGGCCGGCGATACCGTGGCGGTAATGGATTGGGACAGTCACCGCTACCTCGAATGCATGTTCGCCATTCCCATGCTCGGCGCGGTGCTGCATACCATCAACATCCGCCTGTCGCCGGATCAGATCCTCTACACCATGAACCACGCCGAAGACCGTTTCGTGTTGGTCAACAGTGAGTTCGTGCCGTTGTACAACGGCATTGCCGGGCAACTCACCACCGTCGAAAAGACCCTGCTGCTGACCGATGGTGAGGACAAGAGCGCCGAACTGCCGAGCCTCGTCGGTGAGTACGAGAGCCTGCTGGCTGCGGCCAGCGCGCACTACGATTTTGCCGATTTCGACGAAAATTCGGTCGCTACCACCTTCTACACCACCGGCACCACCGGCAACCCCAAGGGCGTGTACTTCACGCACCGGCAACTGGTGCTGCATACGATGTCCATGGCGACCACCATGGGCGGTCTGGACAGCATTCGTCTGTTGGGCAACGACGATGTCTACATGCCCATTACGCCGATGTTCCATGTGCATGCCTGGGGCGTGCCCTATGTGGCCACCATGCTCGGGGTCAAGCAGGTGTACCCCGGTCGCTATGAGCCGGACATGCTCTGCCGCCTGATCAAGGAAGAAAAGGTCACCTTCTCCCACTGCGTCCCGACCATTCTGCAGATGGTGCTGGGCGCACCAGGTGCGCAGGGCCATGATTTCGGCGGCATGAAGATGATCATTGGTGGTAGCGCGCTCAATCGCTCGCTGTACGAAGTGGCGAAAGAGCGGGGTATCCAATTGACGGCGGCTTATGGCATGTCCGAGACCTGTCCGCTGATCTCCTGTGCCTACCTCAACGAGGAGCTGCGCGCGGGTAGCGAGGACGAGCGCACCACTTACCGGATCAAAGCGGGTATCCCGGTGCCGCTGGTGGAGGCCGCGATCATGGATGCCGAGGGTAAGCTATTGCCGAGCGATGGCGAATCCCAGGGCGAGCTGGTGCTGCGCGCGCCCTGGCTGACCCAGGGCTATTTCCGTGAGCCTGAGAAGGGCGAAGAACTTTGGGCACATGGTTGGCTGCATACCGGCGACGTGGCAACCATCGACGGCATGGGTTTCATCGAGATTCGTGATCGCATCAAGGATGTGATCAAGACAGGTGGCGAATGGATTTCTTCCCTGGAACTGGAGGACCTGATCAGTCGCCATCCGACGGTGCGTGAGGTCGCGGTGGTGGGTGTGCCGGACCCGCAATGGGGGGAACGTCCGTTCGCACTGCTGGTGCTGCGCGAAGAGCAGGGGCTGGATGCCAGAGGGCTGAAGGAGCACCTCAAGCCTTTTGTGGAGCAAGGCCACATCAACAAGTGGGCGATTCCCACGCAGATCGCCCTTGTTACTGAAATTCCCAAGACCAGTGTCGGCAAACTGGACAAGAAGCGCATTCGCGTCGAAATCGCCCAGTGGCAGGAGGCGGGCAGCGCGTTCCTGTCTACGCTGTGAGGTGCGAATTGACTGGGCGGTTAAAGTGACCGCTCAGTCAAACAAGCGTTTGGCTTGCTAATTGCTGTTTCACGTCCATGCTTGGCTAGGGCAGGGCCTGAAACCTGCGAGCCAGAGTGGTGGAAGCTGCAAATCACACTTTCGAGGGATCAAGCAGTAGCAGCCGCTGGCTATAGTTAAAGCATCCATAACAAAAAACACATGGAGTAGCGTCGATGACAACAAAAACAAAACCCTACTGGCGCCTGGCAAAACTGCCGCTGGCCGTCAGCCTCGCTTCCACCCTTGCCGCTCCGGCATTCGGCGTCACTTTCAATATCGGTGAGATCGAAGGGCAGTTCGACTCGCAGCTCTCCGTTGGTGCCAGCTGGGCTACAGAGAAAGCCGACAAGGATTTGATCGGCTACAACAACGGTGGGCGTGGTCTGTCTATGACTTCCGATGACGGCCATATGAACTTCAAGCGCGGCGAAACGTTCTCTAAGATCTTCAAGGGTATCCATGACCTTGAGTTGAAATATGGTGATACTGGCGTATTTGTTCGCGGTAAATATTGGTATGACTTTGAGTTAAAAGATGAAAGCCGTCCCTTCAAGGACATCAGTGACAATAATCGTAAAGAGGGGGCGCAGTCGTCGGGTGGTGAAATTCTTGACGCCTTCATCTATCACAATTACACCATTGCCGATTTGCCAGGCAGTGTTCGTTTCGGCAAGCAGGTGGTGAACTGGGGTGAGAGCACCTTTATCGGTGGCGGTATCAATGCCGTCAACCCAATCGATGTTTCGGCGTTTCGTCGTCCTGGTGCTGAGATCAAGGAAGGCCTGATCCCGGTCAACATGTTTTTCGTCTCGCAGAGTTTGACCGATAACCTCTCGGTAGAGGCGTTCTATCAACTCGAGTGGGATCAAACGGTTGTCGATAACTGCGGCACCTTCTTCTCGCAGGCAGACATCATTGCCGATGGTTGTGATCAGAATCTGGCTGTGTTGGCCGGGCGCTCGGCCTTGACTCCGCAACAACTGGCGCTATTCGGGCAGCTTGGCGCCACGAATGTAACTGATGAAGGTGTAATTGTTCCTCGTGCTGGTGACAAAGACGCGCGAGACAGTGGTCAGTGGGGCGTGGCGTTCCGCTATTTCGCCGAACCAATCGATACCGAGTTCGGCTTCTATGCGATGAATTATCACAGTCGTCTGCCAATTTTCAGCGGTAAAGGAGCTTCGGCTGCGCAAACCGCTCTGATCAACCAGACCCTGAGCGCTATTGCACAAGCGCAGATCGGGGGTAACCCGGCGCTCATCAACCCGGTCGTAACTGGCCTCGCGGGCGCCGGTGCCTCCGGCTTTGCTGGTAGCAGCAGTTACTTCGTCGAGTATCCGGAAGACATTCGTCTGTACGGGATCAGCTTCTCCACCACGCTGTCCACCGGCACAGCATGGAGTGGTGAGCTGAGCTACCGTCCCAACGCTCCGGTACAGCTAAACAGCACAGACATCCTTTATGCTGGCATCAAGGATCTTTCCATCAATACCGGCGTTGGTGGCATCGTTGTAAATCCCTACACCAACGCCTCTTTGTTGACTGGTGCTCCAGGTCAGGAGCTCAATGGTTACCGCCGTAAGGAAATTACTCAATTCCAGACGACGCTGACCCACTTCTTCGATCAGGTGATGGGGGCTAGCCGCCTAACCCTGGTGGGTGAGCTGGGCATTACCCATGTTGGAGGGTTGGAAAGCACTTCAAAAGTGCGCTATGGCCGTGATCCGGTCTTCGGTCCAGGCGAGTTGCCTGGTGGCGCCTGTGCCACGCTGAACCGCGCTACCTTGGCGCGTGCGCCACAGCCCGACTATACCAATGTCGACAAGCACTGTAACGACGATGGTTTCACCACCAGCACGTCTTGGGGCTATCGCGCTCGCGCCATCTGGGATTATCCGAATGCTCTCGCCGGTGTGAACCTGCGCCCGAGTGTAGCCTGGTCGCATGATGTTGAAGGTTACTCGCCTGGTCCAGGTGCCAACTTCGAAGAAGGCCGCAAGGCTGTCAGTCTTGGTCTCAACGCCGAGTACCAGAACACTTACACCGCTGATCTTTCCTATACCACCTTCTTCGGTGGCGGTGATTTCAACACCCAGCGAGACCGTGACTTCGTTGCGCTCAGCTTCGGTATGAACTTCTAAGCGGCCAGGAATTTCGAGGAATCATGATGCAAATGAAAACAACAAAAAAACTGTGGCAAAGCGGTGTCCTGACCCTGTCTCTGCTGGCGACCAGCGTGATGGCGGCCGTATCGCCTGACGAGGCTGCGAAGCTGGGCAACACCCTGACTCCGGTTGGCGCCGAAATGGCAGGCAATGCCGATGGCTCGATCCCAGCCTGGACCGGTGGTCTGCCAGCCAACGCCGGGGCGGTCGATCCGCGAGGCTTCCTGGCCGATCCGTTCGCCAACGAACAGCCGCTGTTCACCATCACCGCGCAGAACGTCGACCAGTACAAGGACAAGCTGACCCCCGGTCAGCTGGCGATGTTCAAACGCTATCCGGAAAGCTACAAGATGCCGGTCTACCCAACTCACCGCTCGGCTAGTCTGCCGGCTGCGGTGCTGGAAGCGACCAAGCAGAACGCTGTTAACACCAAGATGGTGGAGGGTGGTAACGGCCTGGAGAACTTCCAGACCGCCAACCCCTTCCCGATTCCGCAGAACGGCCTGGAAGCGATCTGGAACCACATCACCCGTTACCGTGGTGGCAGCGTGCGTCGTCTGGTAACTCAGGCGACTCCGCAGCCCAACGGTTCCTACTCGCTGGTTTACTTCCAGGACGAGTTCACCTTCCGCGATGCCCTGACCGACTTCGATGCGAGCAAGGGAAGCAACGTCCTGTTCTACTTCAAGCAGCGCGTAACCGCACCTTCGCGTCTGGCGGGTAACGTGCTGCTGGTGCACGAAACTCTCAACCAGGTGAAGGAACCGCGTCTGGCGTGGCTGTACAACGCCGGCCAGCGCCGTGTGCGTCGTGCTCCGCAGGTGTCCTACGACGGTCCGGGTACCGCCGCTGACGGTCTGCGTACCTCCGATAACTTCGATATGTACAACGGTGCTCCGGACCGTTACGACTGGAAACTGGAAGGTAAGAAGGAGATCTATATCCCCTACAACGCCTACAAGCTCGACTCGCCGAACCTGAAGTACTCCGAGATCATCAAGGCCGGCCACATCAACCAGGATCTGACTCGCTACGAGCTGCACCGCGTATGGCACGTGACCGCGACCCTGAAGTCGGGCGAGCGCCATATCTATGCCAAGCGTGACTTCTACATCGACGAGGACACCTGGCAAGCTGCTCTGATCGACCACTACGACGGTCGCGGCACCCTGTGGCGTGTGGCCGAGGCGCACGCCCAGTACTACTACGACAAGCAAGTGCCTTGGTACACCGTGGAAACCCTGTACGACCTGCTGTCCGGTCGCTACCTGGCCCTGGGTATGAAGAACGAGGAGAAACAGGCCTACGACTTCGACTACAAAGCCGCTGGCAGCGATTACACCCCGGCCGCTCTGCGTCAGGCTGGCGTTCGCTAAAACCTGCTCCAGGCAATACGACGAAGCCGGCCTTGTGCCGGCTTTTTCGTTACGGACTGTAGCAGGTGCTTCAAATGGCCATTGCAAGCCGCTAGGCTGGGTTGAGATCGAGCCCGCTGATGCAGAAGACTTCCAAGAATAGGCCGATGACAGACCTTTCCCGATCGCCAGGTTTTCCCTACACGCCGGCCACGCCGCTGGAGGCGCGCTTCTATCGCCCGCCATTGCCCGTAGGGCATGTGCCGCGCCCCAGGTTATGCGAGCGTCTCGAAGAGGGGCTGCAAGGGCGCTTGCTGCTGATCAGTGCGCCGGCCGGCTTTGGTAAAAGCTCGCTGGCCATCGAATTCTGCGAACGGCTACCCGAGCACTGGCACAGCCTCTGGCTCGGGCTGAGCGAGCGTGATCGTGATCCCGGGCGTTTTCTCGAGCGCTTGCTGCAGGGCCTGCAGCAGTTCTACCCCGGCCTTGGTGAGGAGGCGCTTGGCCTGCTGAAGATGCGTCAGCGCCATCAACCTTTTGCGTTCGAGCAATGGCTCGATGGTTTGCTCGATGAGCTGACGCGGCAACTCGATGACGGCCAGCCGCTGCTGCTGGTGTTGGACGACTATCACCTGGCTCAGGGGCCGGTGCTCGACCGCTGTTTGCAGTTCTTCCTCAATCATCTGCCACCCGGTGTGCTGCTGCTGGTCACCAGTCGCCAGCGGCCGGACTGGCATCTGGCGCGTTTGCGCCTGTCGCGTCAGCTGCTCGAACTCAGCGAGCAGGATCTGCGCCTGACCGCTGCCGAGCTGGACGCATTGTTGGCGAGCCAGGGCGCACGCCTCGAACGGCAGCAGGTCAGCGGGATCCTGCAGCGCAGCGAGGGCTGGATCGCCGGCTTGCGCCTGTGGCTATTGGCCGCCGAAGAACTGGCGGAGACGGGCGAGGCGCTGCAACTGCATGGCGGTGAAGGGCTGATTCGCGAGTACCTGCTCGAAGAGGTTATCGACCGGCAACCCGCCGAAGTGCAGCAGTTTCTCTATGACACGGCCTGCATGGAGCGCTTCTGCGCTGAACTGTGCGACGCGGTTCGTGACAGTCATGACAGCGCTGCGATCATCCGCCAGTTGCAGGCCAATCAGGTGTTTCTGGTGCCACTGGATGAACAGGGGCGCTGGTTTCGCTATCACCACCTGTTTTCCGATCTACTCAATGCACGCCCAGCCGACGGGGTGAGTCGCTCTCGCAGTAGTGCTCACCTGCGCGCCTGTCGCTGGTTCGCTGCGCAGGGCATGCTGGATGCCGCCATCGAGCAGGCGTTACTGGCGGGGCAGTCCGATGTCGCCGCGAGTCTGGTGCAGAACCTTTCCGAAGAGCAGATGCTGGCGGAACAGAACATTGCCATGCTGCTGCGCTGGAAAACCAACCTGCCGGATGACCTGCTGGCCAGCACACCGCGGCTGATCATGCTCTATGGCTGGGCGCTGGCCCTGGCCTGCCAGCTCGATGCCGCGCAGGAACTGCTCGATCAGCTCGGACGATTCCTGCCTGCTGCCGATCCGCTCAGCCAGCGCAGCCTGCTGGCGCAGTGGCAGGCGCTCGATGGAGTCATCGCACGGGGGCGTGGCGATGGCGGGCGTGCCGAGCAGCAGTGCAGCGAGGCATTGACCGGTTTGCCGGCCGAGCGTTATGGCCCGCACTTCATGTGCCTGTCGGCGCTGTCCAACCTGGCCATGGTGCGCGGCGATCTATGGCGCGCACGCGGGCTGAACCGCGACGCGCTGGAGTTGGCGCAGCGTGTCGATAATCCGCTGCTGGAGGCACTGGCGCACTACGAGCGCGCCCGCGTACTGCAGGGGCGCGGCGAAGTGCTGCGCGCGCAGGATGAAGTGCAGCAGGGCCTGGCGCTGGTGCAGCGCCTGCCTGCGCAGCGCAACTATTCGGTACGGGCACGCTTGAACATCTATGAGGGCTATCTGCTCAGCCTGCGGCTGCAGCCTCAGGCGGTGGAGCGTTTACGCGCCGGGGTCGCCGAGGCCAGGGCCTGTCGCGATGTCGGTGCGCTGATCGGTTACTGCGTGCTTGCCAGCCTCGAAGGCCGCAATGGCCGCTCCGCCGAGGCGTTTGCCCTGCTCGGTGAGGCCGAACGCCTGATGCATATCTGGGACGTGCCGGCGATCTACTACCTGGCGATGATCACGCTGATGAAATGCGAGCTGTGGTTACGCCAGGGCCAGGTCGAGCTGGCCGCTGCCTGGCTGCCGCAGCTGGCGGAAACCTATGGGGAGGGGCGGGCGCTGGCGCCGGAGTTTCACCCACAGCTGGCGCTGCATATCGATCTACAGCAGGCGGCTCTGGAGCGTCTTCAGGGTGGGATGGAGAGTGCCGAGCGGCGTTTGCGCGCCTTGCAGCAGCGCGCACAGGGCCTGGGCGGCCAACTGGTCGGCCTGGCGGCGCAGGCGCAGCTCGCCCAGTTGCTGCGGCAAACCGGGCGAGGGCGTGAGGCGCAGCAACAGCTCGACAGTTGCCTTGATCTCGCGCAGGGTGGCGCGCTGCTGCCGTTCATCGAACTTATACAGCATCAGCCGCAGTGGCTGCGTGAGCGCCTGCATGAACGGCCGTCGTCCTGTCAGGTACGCGATGCCTTGCTCGGGCAACTGCCGGCCGAGCGAGCTATAGCCGAGTCGCTTGAAACCCAGCATGAGCCGCTTACCGAAAAACTCAGCAGCCGCGAGTTGGCGGTATTGCAACTGATCGCCCGCGGCTGTTCGAATCAGGAAATCAGCGAGCGCCTGTTCATCTCCCTGCATACGGTCAAGACTCACGCGCGGCATATCAACAGCAAGCTCGGCGTGGAACGGCGCACCCAGGCCGTCGCCCGCGCCAAGGGGCTGGGGTTATTGCACTGAGGCCGGGGCCGACAGGTCCAGGGGCGGGCGGCCTTGTTGCCTCGAATGGTGCCTGAACAGACCCAAGGTTGGGCGCCAAGTCGCGTGCTCAGTGCTTTGATACGGGATACCTACAACAAGATTCGAGGTATTCCGCATGACCGCCAACAGCCTGTCACTGCAACCACCGCTGGCTGCCGGTTTCGCCCGCCTGGGTTTCGGTGCGCTGCCATTGGAGCGCCTCAAGGCGCGTTACGGCAACGCCGCCGACGGCTCCCGCTATGTCGAACTCGATGGTTTCAACATCCACTATCGCGATGAGGGAAGCCGCGACAAACCGGCGCTGATGATGATCCACGGCGTGGTGGCCTCGCTGCATACCTGGGACGGCTGGGTGCAGGCATTCGCCTCCGACTATCGCATCATCCGCTTCGACGTGCCCGGCTTTGGCCTGACCGGCCCTGCTCGCGACGGCGAATACTCGGCAGAACGCATGATTCGTGTGCTCGGCTTGTTGCTCGATTACCTGCAGGTGGACAAGGCCGATATCGCCGGCAATTCGCTCGGCGGCTACATCGCCTGGAACTTCGCCCTGGCGCAGCCGCAGCGCGTCGGCAAACTGGTGCTGATCGACCCGGCCGGCTATCACATGCACAAGGTACCCTGGATGATCGCCGCTGCAGCGCTACCCGGCTCGACCATCGCCATGCCGATGTGGATGCCGCGCGCGCTGATCGCCCAGGGCATCAAGGAGGTTTACGGTGAACCGGGGCGGATCAAACCGGGGGTGGTCGATCGCTACTACGACCTGTCGCGGCGTCCGGGTAACCGCCGGGGCATGATGGATATCTTCCGCGTGCTGCTGAAGGTCAACAGGGAGGAGCTGCATGCGACGCCCGCGCGGGTCGCACGGATTCAGGCGCCAACCCTGCTGATGTGGGGCGAGCGTGATCGCTGGATTTCACCGAAGCACGTGCCACTGTGGCAGCGTGATCTGCCGGGGATTCAGGTCAAGGTCTATCCAGGCGTCGGGCATATCCCGATGGAAGAAATTCCCGAGCAGAGCGCAGCCGACGCGATGAAGTTCCTGCGCGGCTGAGCGCAGCACAGGCACCTAAAAAGAGGAGTGAAAAAGCCCGGACAGGTTCCGGGCTTTTCCTGTGCGCCTTGCCAGGGGGAGCAGGTCAGGCCGCGCTGGCCTGCGCTTGCTGGGTGTCATCGAACTCCGCGCGCGTGGCATGCAGCAGATCCAGGTTGTTGTGCTCCCAGGGGTGGAAACCGTCCTTGAAGAAGTCCAGATAGGTGCGGATCAGCGGGCGGAACACGCCTTCCTTGCCCCACATCCAGCGGATGCCGTCATGCCACACGCGCCAGTTCCACAGCAAGCCGTCGACCTTGAGCATATGCGCCAGGCCGCGGGTGGTGTCGAGCACGAAGAAGAAGGTGCCCATGATCATCGCCCGGCGCAGCAGTTTGCGGCTGCCGCACACCTGGTTGTAGACATCGAAGGCCACCGCCTTGTGCTCGGTTTCCTCCAGCGCATGCCAGCGCCACAGGCGGGCCAGAGTCGGATGGGCGTCAACCATGTAGGCATCATTTCTCAGCAAGCCATCGGCCATGATCGCGGTGATGTGCTCCAGCGCCGCCGTCGCGGCCAGTTGGCGTTGTGGCGAGAACTTCTTCTGGGTGTAGCGGATGCGCGCGCGGGCACGTTTTTCGATGCGCTCGACGTCGTAGCCCAAGTCGCGCAGGCGCTGGCTATATTCCAGATGCTCACGGCTGTGGTGGCCTTCCTGACCGATGAAGCCGCGAATCTGTTCCTTGAGTACCGGGTCTTCGATGCGGTCGCGGAACTGGCGCACCGAGTCGATGAAGAAACGCTCGCCATCGGGGAACAACACCGACATGGCGTCGAACAGATGGGTCTTGAAGGCGTCGCCGCCGTTCCAGTGGCGCGGCAGCGGGTTGGGCAGATCGAAATCCATATGCCTGGGGCGGATCTGCAAACCTTCTGGTGTCGTGCTGGCCATGAGGAGTTCCTTGCGCTGTTTGACTGGCTCCTACTATGGATGTGCTCTGTAGCGAGGCACAGGTTCGTAACAGCCAAGGTAATGGTCATATCTGGCCAATGCTGGTTTCCAGCAGAAAGTTTGGGGCTGATCGGGCCGAACAAGTTGGCGGCGGTTACGTGCTCCAACGTCCGCAGGCACTGACATCAACGACTCGATATAGAGCGCTCTGGCAGTGCAATGTGATCACTGGCCGCTGCGGGGCGGGCGCAAATGGCGCGCTTAGCGCTCGAAATGGAAGTACTCGCTAGGGTTGCTGGTTGGTGATGGGCAAGGTTAAGGTCGGCGAATGAGCGGTCATTTGCGGCCAGTCACTAAAACAACAAGACCATGAAGCGAACCCAGAACTTTAACGCTGAACTGGCGCCGGTAGCCTATGCCGAAGCCCTGCTGGAGCTGGCCGAAGAGCTTGGCCTGGTACGCACCGAACTGTTCGCCGCGGCGCGGGTGCGCCCCGAAGTGCTCGACAGCCCCAATGGGCGCGTGTCCTTTCTCGATTTCCATATGCTTGCGCAGGCTCTGCTGGAACGTTGTGGCGAACCTGCACTCGGACTGCTGCTGGGTCAGCGACTCAACGTATCCACGCACGGCATTCTTGGCTATGCAGTCCTGTCCAGCGCCAACCTGGGCAAGGCGCTGCAGTTCGCCTTGAAGTACTACCGCGTGCTTGGTCTGGCTTTCGACCTGGAGCTGGTGGAGCAGGGCGAGGATATGGAGTTGCGTGCGCTAGAGTCCTTGCCACTAGGCCCGCAATCACGCTTCGCCGCCGAGGGCCTGCTGGCGAGCATTCACACCATCGCGCGTTTTCTCCTGGGCGAAGAGTTGCAGGGCGTGGCTGTCGGTTTCGCTCATCCCGCGCCTGACTATAGCGAGCGCTATGCCGAGGTGTTTGGCGTGGCCGCGCAGTTCGAGCAGCCCTATCACTGGCTGCGAGTGCCCCGGCACTATCTGCAGCGCCCAATGGCCCTGGCCAATCCCGCCACGGTGCAGATGTGCGAGCAGCAGTGCGAAGCACTGCTGGCCAGCCTCGACTTGCAGGACGGCCTGCTCACGCGGGTGCGGCGTCTGCTGCTGGCGCGCCCCGGCGACTTCCCCGACCTCGAAAGTGCTGCGAGCGCCCTGCACACCAGTGGCCGAAGCCTACGCCGGCACCTGGCGCAGATGGGCACCAGCTATCAGCAGGTACTCGACGACGTGCGCAAGCGCCTGGCCCTGCAGTACCTGACTACCACGCATTTGCCGCTGTATGAAATCGCCCACTTGTTGGGCTTCAACGACCCGTCCAACTTCCGCCGTGCATTTCGCAAATGGACCGGTAAACTGCCGGGCGATTACCGCAACGAGGTCACCTGATGAGCACCGCCGAACGTCCCGCCCTGATCCGCGAAACCTTCCCCGTCGGGCCCTTGCAGTGCAACTGCACCATCATCGGCGACCCGGTGACGAAGAAGGCCATCGTGGTCGATCCCGGCGGGAATCCCGATCTGATCATGGCGCGCCTGGAGGCCCATGGCCTCAAGGTGGTCAGCATCATTCACACGCACGCCCATCTCGATCACTTCCTCGCCTCGGGGCAGATGAAGGAGAAGACCGGTGCCACGCTGCACCTGCACAAGGAGGATCAGTTCCTCTGGGACAACTTGGAGATGCAATGCAACATGTTCGGCGTGCCTTATACACCGGTGCCCGCGCCGGATCGCTGGCTTGCCGATGATGAGGAGCTGGCCTGCGGTTGCGGTGTGGCCCTGCACACGCCCGGGCATACGCCGGGTTCGATGAGCTTCTGGTTCGAAGACGCCAAGCTGCTGATCGCCGGTGACACCCTGTTCCGTCGTGGTATCGGCCGTACCGACTTGTGGGGCGGCGATTACGCCACCATCGAGCGTTCGATCCGGCAGCGTCTGTATAGCCTCGACGAGGATGCCACCGTGGTCACCGGCCATGGTCCGGACACGCGTCTGGGCGACGAGATGCGCGAGAACCCCTTTATTCGCGCGTGACGGGGCACTAATGGCTGCGTGGCGACTCAAATGGCCATCATCCACCGTTCATGGAGATTCCTTCATGTTCCGCCTTTCCCTGATCGCCCTTTGCTCGTCTGCTCTGCTGCTGACTGGATGCGCTTCGCAGAATCCCTATGACCAGAGTGCACCGAGCTCCAATCGCACCGCCACCTACGGCGGCCTGGGGGCGCTGGCCGGTGCGGCCGCCGGCGCTCTGATCAACCACGACAACCGCGGCAAGGGCGCACTAATCGGCGCTGCAGTCGCTGGTGCGGCTGCAGCCGGTTATGGCTATTACGCCGACAAGCAGGAAGAAGAGCTGCGTCGCAGCATGCAGGGTACGGGCGTCGAGGTGCAGCGCCAGGGTGACGTGATCCAGCTGATCATGCCCGGCAACATCACCTTTGCCACCGACTCGGCGCAGATCGCCAGCAGCTTCTATCAGCCGTTGAACAACCTGGCCAATTCCTTCCGCCAGTACAACCAGAACAGCATCGAGGTAGTCGGGCATACCGACAGCACCGGTTCGCACAGTTACAACATGGCGCTGTCACAGCGCCGTGCACAGAGCGTGGCTGATTATCTGCTGGCGCAGGGTGTCGATCCCAGCCGCGTGAGCACGCGCGGTATGGGGCCGGATCAGCCGGTGGCGAGCAACGCCACCGCCGATGGCCGCGCGCAGAACCGTCGTGTCGAGGTCACCTTGCGGCCGTTGCCTGGCGTGCAGTGACCTGCACGTATCGCACGACCTGCTGCAGATCGCAGTCCTCGCCCGCCCAGGCTGATAAGCTTGGGCGGAACTTCGCCGCGTCTTGGCGGCTCGAAGGCTGAGGCATGTCTGCCCGATACCAGAAGAAATCCTAAGGAAACCTTATGAAGACCAGGCGTAATCTGATCGCAGCCACTGCGCTCATGGCCCTGATGGCTGGCTGTACTACCAATCCCTATACCGGCGAAAGCCAGGCTGGCAAAGCCGGCATTTACGGCGGTATCGGCGCCGCGACCGGTGCCGTGATCGGAGCTGCGACTTCGAGCAAGAAAGACCGCGGCAAAGGTGCGCTGATCGGTGCGGCCGTCGGTGGCGCGGCCGGTGGTGGTTACGGTTACTACGTCGACACCCAGGAAGCCAAGCTGCGTCAGACCCTGCAGGGCACGGGCGTGCAGGTGCAACGTAATGGCGATGATCTGAAATTGATCATGCCCGGCAACATCACCTTCGCCAGCAATTCTGCAGACATTTCCAGCAGCTTCTACCCAACCCTCAACTCGCTGGTGCTGGTGTTCAAGGAGTTCAACAAGAACGGCGTGAACATCGTTGGTCACACCGACAGCACGGGTTCGCAGGAGCTCAATCAGAGCCTGTCGCAGCGTCGCGCGCAGAGCGTGGCCAACTACCTGACAGCCAACGGTGTGGCGGCTCAGCGCATTTCCGCGTACGGCGCCGGCCCGAGCCAGCCGATTGCCAGCAACGCTACCGAGGCCGGCCGCGCGCAGAACCGTCGCGTCGAGATCAACCTGCGTCCGCTGTAAGCCTTGCGACAGTAGTACGAAAGCCTCCCGACGGGAGGCTTTTTCGTATCTGCCAGCAGCGATCACGGCTTTGCACGCGCGGCAGTTACACCGAGATTCCTGACCGCCTGTCGAGTCTCCTCTGGCAAAAGGCCATCCAATAAAAACCTGACTAGACTGTTGGCTGTGGTTCTGTGAAGTCCGCGCACGGGCGAGCCGTGCGTGTTGGTTCTAGGATGACCGAGGGAGTGCGAATGGAAGGCAGAGCTGTCCAGCGGCCGCCGCGGCCGTGGACCCCCTTGCTGGTTGCAGTGAGTCTGCTGGTTGGGCTGGGAGGGTTGTTTTTCTGGCAGTGGAACATCTTGCAGGAGCGTGCGCAGGACGAGAGCCAGCGTCGTTTCCAGCTCGAGTCCCAGGATATCGGCCAGCGCATCGTGGCGCGCATGCAGGCCTATGAAGTGGCCTTGCGCGGCGTGTCAGGCCTGATGACTGGCAGCGATCGCGTATCACCTGTCGAATGGCAGCGCGCGCTGGATCAGTTGCAACTGCAGGACCGTTACCCTGGCATACAGGCCGTGGCCTGGTCGCGCTACCTGAAGGCCGAACAACTACCCGCTTTCCGTGCCGAGCACTTGGCCGAGGGGCGGCTCGATTATCAGATGTTCCCCGCCGGGGAGCGTGACCACTACCTGCCGATCGACTATGTCAGCCCCCTGGATTGGCGGAATCGCCGCGTGCTGGGCTTCGACATGCTCAGCGAGGCGACCCGCCTGGATGCCATCGAGCGCAGCATCGAAAGTGGGGAAGCGAGCCTGAGCGGGCCGGTGGTGCTACGCCAGGAAACCGATGTCAACGTGCAGCAGGGGGTGCTCCTGTTCCTCCCGGTTTTCCGTCCGGGGGTGGCGCTGAATACGGTGGAGCAACGTCGTGGGGCCTTGCTCGGGGTGGTGCATGGCGCCTTTCGCAGCCATGACCTGATGGAAGGCATTCTGGGCTCGCAGACTCGGCGTTTCGATATCGTGCTGGCCGATATGCAAGCGCCGGATACCTACCTGCTTAGCGCAGAAAGCCCGGCCGACGGTTGGCAACCAAGGTTTCGCAAGCATTTGGAGCTGCCGCTGTATGGCCGTGTCTGGGCTCTGCAGGTGATAGGTACGAGTGAGTACGAGCGAAGCCTGGTCGATCACACCGGCAGTCTCGGGCTATGGGCCGGCTTCGCGGCGACCGCGCTGCTGGCATTGTTGGTCGGAGGGTATCTCTACCAGCGTGAGCGCAAGCTGCATCTGAGCGAGAGAACTGCCATCGAACTACAGGAGCGTGAGGAGCGTTTTCGCCTGCTGGTCGAACGCCTGCCGGTGGCGACCCTGCTGTGTGACGACAAGGGGCGGATCGAGATGGCCAATCGCAGCGCCGCCGAGCTGTTCGATTGCCCGCTCAATGCGTTACCCGGAGAGAACATTCTTCGGGTGTTGCCGAACATCGAATCACCGAAAGATCTGCAGGAGCAGTTGACCGAGGGTGACGAGCGCATGGTACGCACCTTACGCGGTGAATCGATTCCGGTCAGCATCAGCCTCAACCCCTTGCATGAAGGCAGCAGCTACCTGATCAACCTGGTGGACCTGCGCGCCCGCAAAGTGGCCGAAGAGCGCTTTCGTCTGGTGGTCGAGGCGTCGCCCAATGCCATCGTGCTGGTCGATGGTCTGGGGCGCATCGCCATGGTCAATCGACAGACCGAACTGCTATTCGGTTACGAACGGCAGATGCTGCTGGGCGAGCCAGTGGAAATACTCCTGCCGGCGGCGCAGCGTGGCAGCCATGTAGCGCTGCGCCGGGGTTACCAGGCCATGCCCGAACAACGCCGCATGGGCGGCAACCGCGAACTGTTCGGGCTGCACAGTGAAGGCCGCATGATTCCCCTGGAGGTAGGCCTGTCGCCGATTCGCAGTGGCGATGAGAACCTGGTGCAGGCGGTGATCATCGATATCAGCGAGCGCAAGGCCGCCGAGCAGAAGCAGCGGGAGCAGGCCGAGCAGTTGCTGCTGGCCAACCGCTATAAATCCGAATTTCTCGCCAACATGTCCCATGAGCTGCGCACGCCGCTCAACAGTATCCTGATTCTCAGCGATCAACTGCGGCAGAACCTGGCCGGCAACCTCACCGAGAAGCAGACCAAGCACGCCGATATCGTGCATCGAGCCGGCAGCGATCTGCTGCAACTGATCAACGATGTTCTCGATCTGGCCAAGGTCGAGTCGGGGCGCATGCAGCTCAAGCTGGAGCCGATCAACATGCAGGACGTGCTGGTCGAGCTGGACGCGAGTCTGCGTCCGATGGCCGAGCTCAAGGGCCTGCGCCTGCACACCCAGCTGGAGGCTGGTGTGCCGCGGGTCATTCATACCGACCGCGTACGTCTGCATCAGATCCTGCGCAACCTGCTGTCCAACGCCCTGAAGTTCACGGACAAGGGCGATGTCACGCTGAGCGTCAGCAGCCAAGGGCGTCAGGAAGACGAACGCGAGCTGCTCTGCTTCAGCGTGCGCGATACCGGCATCGGCATCGATCCGGCACAGCACGAACAGATCTTTCAGGCCTTTCAGCAGCTGGACGGCTCCACCAGTCGGCGTTTCGGCGGCACCGGCCTGGGGCTGGCCATCACGCGCCAACTGGTGTTGGCCCTGGATGGCGACATCAGCCTGCAAAGCGCGCCCGGCCTGGGTTCGACCTTTACCGTCAGGCTGCCGGTTCAGGTCGCCTCGCTCAGTGTCGAGGCACCGATCGAGGCACCGCAACGGGACGGTGAGGGGCCGCCGCTGCTGATTATCGAGGACGATGTCAACTTTGCTTCGGTAATCGCCGAGGAGGCGCATGCCCATGGCTTCTCCACCGTGCACTGCCGCACCGGTCTGCAGGCTCTGGGGTTGCTGCAGCAGGAATCGTTCAATGCGGTGATTCTCGACATCCTGCTGCCCGACCTCAGTGGCTGGCAGCTGTTCCGCCGCCTGCGCGCACAGCCCAGCCACCGTCATACACCCGTGCATATCATTTCCTGTGTGCCGCAACCGGCGGGGTGGAACGACGACGGCACGCGCTATCTGGTCAAACCCATCGGTCGTGATGAGCTGGAGCAGGTGTTCTTCGAGCTGCAGCATGGCCTGCATCAGGAGCAGACCGTGCTGCTGGTCGAGGATGTCGAGGTCGAGCGCGAACACTACCGCGAGCAACTCACGGAACTGGGCTTTGAGGTGATCGCCTGCGCCGATGGTGAGCAGGCTCGTATGGCCTATGCGCAGGGCAAGTTCTGCGCGCTGGTGATCGATCTCGATTTGCCGGATCAGGACGGTTTCGCCCTGCTCGACAGCCTCAACCAGCTGCGTCCGCTGCAGGCGACTCGCGTGGTGATCAACACCGGCGTGGACGTTACCCAGCAGACCCTGCAGCGCCTGCGTCGCTATAGCGCCGTGGTGGTGCGCAAGCAGGGCGACGATACCGCGGCGTTGTGTCAGGCGATGCAGGGCTTCCTTGACGATGTACAGGCGCCGCAGCCAGCGCAGGCGCGCCAGAATCCGTTGCAGGGCAAGCGCATCCTGCTGGTCGATGACGATGTGCGCAATGTCTATGCATTGACGGCATTGCTGGATGAAGTGGGGCTGCACGTCAGTTCTGCCAGGGACGGCCTGGAAGCCATCGCCAGCTATCAGCGCGATACCTTCGACCTGATCCTGATGGACATGGCCATGCCCAACATGGACGGTTATACCGCCACGCGCCTGCTCAAGCAGGAGCATGGCTGCATGATCCCGATCATCGCGCTCACGGCTCATGCGATGAAGGGGGATCGGGAGAAATGCATCACCGCCGGCGCGGACGATTACATGGCCAAACCGATCAAGCGTGATGAGTTGCTGGGACTGCTGGAACGTTGGTTGGGCATGTCGCCCGTGTCTTCCTCTGGTAATGGACTAACCTGATGGCAGGAGCAAGTGGTGCAAGGGCAAATGGATAGAGGAGTGACGATGGCCCAGGCGCAGACCAACAACGCCGCCGTAGCCGCCAAGCAGGTTCTGCTGGTGGTCGATGACCGTATGGAAAACCTCGAGGCCATGCAGGCGTTGCTCGATGATGGAGAGTGGCAGCTGCGCTGCGCCAGTTCCGGCGAGGAGGCGCTGCGCTGTCTGCTCGAGGAGGATGTCGGGCTGGTGCTGCTGGATGTGCAGATGCCGGGCATGGACGGCTTCGAAGTCGCTCGGCTGATGCGCGGCAATCCGCGTACGCGGCTGACACCGATCATCTTCGTGTCCGCCATCGCCCAGACGCATGACGCGGTGCTGCGCGGTTACAGCACCGGTGCCGTGGACTTCGTGCTCAAACCCTTCGATCCCAGCGTGCTGCGGCACAAGATTCAGAGCCTGCTGGAGCACGAGCACAATCGCTGCGAATTGCAGGCGTTGTCCAAGCAGCTGGAAAGTGCACGGGCTTTCAACGCCTCGGTACTGGACAATGCTGCCGAGGGTATTCTGGTGGTCGGCGAGGATGGCCGTATCCAGTTCGCCAACCCGGCCATGGCGCAGATGCTCGATGGCGAGGTGGGCGATCTGGAAGGCGCCGACCTGCTGTCGTTTCTCAAGAACCCCGCCAGCGACGGCGGCTGGCTGGAGTCCGAATTCTACCGGCACTTCAAGCGTGACACGACCTATCGGGTGCACGAGGCGATGATGCGCACCTTCAAGGGCGGCTGCGTACCGGTGGCGCTGTCCTGTTCACCGCTGCCGCAAGCGCAACGTGCCATGGTGGTGATCGCCCTGGACATGTCGGTGGTGCGCAATCTGCACGCGCAGTTGGAGTCGCAGGCAGTGACCGATTCGCTGACCGGTCTGCTCAACCGCCGTGGTTTTCATCAGGCACTGGAGTCGGCGCTGGCGCGTATCGAGCGCAGCGGCCAGCGTGTCGCGGTTCTGTATCTCGATCTGGATGGATTCAAACGCATCAACGACTCGCTCGGGCACGATGTCGGCGATCTGCTGCTGCGCCGCGTCGGTGAGCAGCTCAAGGCCTGCTTGCGACCCTATGACAGCCTGGCACGCATCGGGGGCGATGAGTTCACCGCGCTGCTGGACAACCTCGCTCACCCCGAGGATGCCGCCAAGGTCGCGGAGAAGCTGATCGAGCTGGTCTCGGTGCGCCACACGCTCGATGGCGTGGACTTTACCCTTGGCGCCAGCGTCGGTATCGCCTGCTTCCCCGAATGCGGGCAGAGTGTTCAGGGACTGCTGCGTTCGGCGGACATGGCGATGTACGAGGCCAAGCGTGCCGGGCGCCAGCAGTACCGCTTCTTCTCCCAGGAAATGAACGGCCGGGCGCGCTCGCGGCTGATGCTCGAGGAGAGCCTGCGTCACGCCATCGAGAACGACGACTTCGTACTGGTCTACCAGCCGCAATTCCAGTTGGAGACCGGCCGCCTACGCGGATTCGAGGCCTTGCTACGCTGGCAGCATCGCATCGCGGGAACCGTTGCGCCGAATGTGTTCATTCCGCTGCTCGAGGAAACCCGCCTGATCAACCGCCTCGGCGACTGGATCTTCCGTGAGGGCGCCAGGCAGCTGGCAGAGTTCAAGCAGCAGTTCGGCGAGGATATGGTCCTCAGCCTCAACGTCAGCCCGGTGCAGTTCGGTATGCCGCAACTGGTCACGGACCTGAAACGGGTGCTCGATGCCCACGGCCTGAAACCCTGCCAGCTGGAGGTGGAAGTCACCGAGAGCGCGTTGATGCAGGATCTGGAGCTGACCCAGGCGCAGTTGCGTCATCTGCGTGAGCTGGGCGTCAAGATCGCCATCGATGATTTCGGTACCGGTTATTCGTCCCTGGCGTACCTGCGCCACTTCGAGCTGGACACACTGAAGATCGACCGTCTGTTCATCTCCAACATGCTTGATTCACCACACGATGCAGCGGTGGTCAGCACCATCATCGATCTTGGCCGCCATCTGGGGCTGGAGGTCATCGCCGAGGGCGTCGAAACCCAGGCGCAGCGTGAATGGCTTACGCAGCACCGCTGCACCATCATGCAGGGCTTTCTGGTGTCGCCGGGCGTGCCGGCCGGCACTGCAATGCAGGTGCCGGCGCTGCTGGATTGGAGCAGGCTGCCCCTGCCGCGTGGTGAATGATGCGCGGGGCAGGCTTCAGGCTTGCCGATGCAGGCTGGCGAGCTCAGCGTCCTTCTCTTCCCACAGGCGGTTGACCCACTGCTGGAAGGCCAGGCGATAGTCGGCGTCCTGATCGTAATTGTGGCCGATGAACTCGCGGGGAATGTCGACCTGCCTGAAGTTCACCTGTACGGCATCCAGACGACCGCAGAGCAGGTCCCAGAAACCGGGCACGCCGTGCGGATAGTGGATGGTGACGTTGACGATGGCATGCAGCTGTTCGCCCATGGCGTCGAGCACGAAGGCGATGCCGCCCGCCTTGGGTTTGAGCAGGTACTTGAACGGTGATTGCTGCTGCGCATGCTTAGCCGGGGTCAGGCGGGTGCCTTCGAGAAAGTTGAACACCGCCACCGGGTTGCTCTTGTAGCGTGCACAGGCGCGGCGGGTGGTGGCCAGGTCCTGGCCGCGCTTTTCCGGGTACTTGGCCAGGTATTCCTTGCTGAAGCGCTTCATGAAGGGAAATTCCAGCGCCCACCAGCACAGGCCGATTACCGGCACCCAGATCAGCTCCTGCTTGAGGAAGAACTTCAGCAGCGGCATGCGCCGGTTGAGCAGGTACTGCAGCACCAGGATGTCGACCCAGCTCTGATGGTTGCTGGTGACCAGGTAGGAATGGCGGGTATCGAAGCGCTCCAGGCCCTGAACCTTCCAGTCGATATGGCCGACCAGGCGCATCCAGAACTTGTTCACGCCGATCCAGCTCTCAGCGATGCCATGCATGACGAAGCGCAGCGCGCGCTGGATGGGCGCGAAGGGCAACAGCAACTTGAGCAGGGCGACGAAGAACAGCGGCCAGCACCAGAACAGGGTGTTCAGAGCCAGCAGCAGGCTCGCGATCAGGCCGCGCAGCGGCGCGGGAAGAAAGTGCAGCATCGGGCGAACGCCTCCGTAAGCAGGCCACACGCCCGGCGGGCAGCCTGAGAATGGGGCTTTCTCTGCGCCCCGTATCGGTCGAAAGAGCTGCGGCGTTCCGTGCGGCGAGCTGGTTCGGCGCCAAGGTTAACGCTTGTGCACTGACCTGCAAGTGCCAGCATTGACCGTTTGGTTTCAATTCGTCATGAGTTGCGCCGTGCGCGCCGGCCATTACGGCCGGCGCTTACCCTCCAGGTGGTTACGGCGCCCTCAGGCCGCTTCAGCTCGGCAGATTGGCCGCCTGGATCGCGGTCAGCGCGATGGTGTAGACGATATCGTCGACCAGCGCGCCGCGCGACAGATCGTTCACGGGCTTGCGCAGGCCCTGCAGCATTGGGCCCACGCTGATGCAGTCGGCGCTACGCTGTACCGCCTTGTAGGTGGTGTTGCCGGTGTTCAGGTCGGGGAACACGAACACCGTGGCGCGGCCGGCTACCGGGCTGTTCGGTGCCTTCTGCCGGCCGACGCTCTCGATGGCGGCGGCGTCATACTGCAGCGGGCCGTCGAGCAGCAGGTCCGGGCGCTTTTCTCGCGCCAGGCGGGTGGCGGCGCGTACCTTTTCCACTTCCTCGCCGCTGCCGGAGTCACCAGTGGAATAGCTGAGCATGGCCACGCGCGGCGGGATGCCGAAGGCCAGTGCCGAGTTGGCGCTCTGCAGGGCGATCTCGGCCAGTTGCTCGGCGTTCGGGTCCGGGTTCACTGCGCAGTCGCCATAGACCAGCACCTGATCCGGCAGCAGCATGAAGAACACCGAGGACACCAGGTTGTAGCCGGGGGCGGTCTTGATCAGCTGCAGCGCCGGGCGGATGGTGTTGGCAGTGGTGTGGATGGCGCCGGAAACCAGACCGTCCACTTCGTCCAGGGCCAGCATCATGGTGCCAAGTACCACGGTGTCTTCCAGTTGCGCCTCGGCCATAGGCGCATTGAGGCCCTTGCCCTTGCGCAGCTCGACCATCGGCTCGACATAGCGGCCGCGAATCAGATCCGGGTCGAGAATCTCCAGTCCTTCCGGCAGCTCGATGCCCTGTGCGTGGGCCACTGCATGAACCTCTTCCGGCTTGGCCAGCAGTACGCAACGGGCAATGCCGCGCGCCTGGCAGATGGCGGCTGCCTGCACGGTACGCGGCTCGCTGCCTTCCGGTAGAACGATACGCTTGGCTGCCGCCTTGGCGCGTTGCACCAGTTGATAGCGAAAGGCCGGTGGCGACAGGCGCAGCTCACGCGGCGTGCCGCAGCGGTTGGCCAGCCAGTCGTGGTCGATATGCCCGGCAACGAAGTCGGAAACCTTGCCCGCGCGCTCGCGGTCATCCAGCGGGATTTCCTTGTTCAGGCGGTTGAGGTTGGTGGCCGTGTCATAGGAGCCGGTGCTCACCGTCATCACCGGCAGGCCGCTGGCCAGGGCGCCCTGGCACAACTCCATGATGCGTGGATCAGGAGCGAAGTCGCTGCACAGCAGCAGGCCGGCCAGGGGCACGCCATTCATCGCCGCCAGGCAGGCGGAGAGGATGATGTCGTCGCGATCGCCCGGCGTCACCACCAGGGTGCCGGGCTTGAGCAGTTGCACGCTGTTGGCCACGGCACGGGCACACAGCACGATCTTCATCATGCGCCGTTGCTCGTAGTCGCCGGCATTGAGGATGCGCGCGCCGAGCAGTTCGGCGATGTCCTTGGTGCGTGGCGCGTTCAGTTCGTCCTGCCAGGGAATGCAGCCGAGCAGGCGGAAATTCTCGGTCTTGAGCAGCGGCGAGAACTCTTCCAGGCGTTCGGCAAAGGCCTCGATGCCGTCCTCGCTGCGTACCTTGTTGAGGATCACCCCGAGCACCTTCGGGTCCTTCGGGCCGCCGAACAGCTGCGCCTGGATCTCGATGCGGTCGGACAGTTCGCTGAGGCTCTCGTCTTCCGGCGCGCTGACCAGGATCACGTCGGCATCCAGGCTCTTGGCAAGGTGGAAGTTGACTCGCGCGGCGTAACTGGCGTGGCGCGTCGGCACCATGCCTTCGACTATGACCACGTCCTTGCCGGCGGCGGCCTGCTGATAAAGGCTGATGATCTCCTCCAGCAGCTCGTCCAGCTGGCCATCGCCGAGCATGCGCTCGACATGGCTGAGCGGTAGCGGCTTGGGAGAGTGCAGGCCATGGGTACGCGCGACCAGCTCACTGGAGCGTTCGGGGCCGAGGTCGCCGGCATGCGGCTGGGCGATGGGCTTGAAGAAACCGACCTTGAGGCCGCTGCGCTCCAGCGCGCCGACCAGGCCGAGGCTGATGGAGGTAAGACCGACACCGAAACCGGTGGGGGCGATGAAGAAGGTATGCATGAAATAGCCTCAGTCGAGCAGGGCAAGGGTATCGAGGGCGATCTGCCGCTCTTCGTTGGTCGGTACCACCAGCACGCGGGGATGCCCCTCAGCTTGGATGGCGCCTGCGACGCCGCGCACGCAGCGGGCGTTGGCCTGGGCATCGAGCTTGAGCCCGAGCAGGCTCAGGTGGTCGAGCGTCCTGCTGCGGATCAGCGCCGAGTTCTCGCCGATACCGCCGGTGAAGATCAGCCCGTCGAGCCGGCGCAGCGCGCAGCTCATCGCCGCCAGCGACTTGGCCAGACGGTAGCAGAACACCTCGATGGCCAGGCTGGCGCCGGCGTGGCCCTGTTCGCGAGCCTGCTCCAGGGTGCGCATGTCGTTGGACAGGCCGGACAGCCCGAGCAGGCCGCTGTCCTTGTTGAGCATGGCGTCGATCTGCTCCAGGCTCCAGCCCAGTGTGCGTGCCAGATGGCTGTGCAGGTTGGGGTCGACGTCACCGCTGCGTGTGCCCATCACCAAACCTTCCAGCGGTGTCAGCCCCATGCTGGTATCGCGGCTGATGCCATTTTCCACGGCGCAGGTGGAGCTGCCATTGCCCAGGTGTGCGACCAGCCAGCTGCTGGCGTCGAATGCCAGGCCGCTCATGTCTGCGGCCTTGCGGCTGACGTAGCGATGGCTGGTGCCGTGGAAACCGTAGCGGCGCACGCCGTGTTCGGCGTAAAGCGCCTGTGGCACGGCATAGCGGTAGGCGTGCTCAGGCAGGCTCTGGTGGAAGGCGGTGTCGAACACAGCTACATGCACCAGGTCGGGAAACAGCTTCATCGCCGCTTCGATACCTTGCAGGTTGGCTGGGTTGTGCAAGGGTGCCAGTGGCGCGATATGACGGATCGCCTGCAGGCTGACGGCATCCAGGCGAGTGGCACCGGAGAAATGCTCGCCGCCATGCACCACGCGGTGGCCGATGCCGTGCAGCGCGCCGGCGGCGGCCTGCTGCACGATGGGCAGCAGGTGGGAGAGGGCCAGACGATGGTCGGCTCCCGACAGCACCAGGCTGTCCTTGTGTTCGCCCTGCTGCCAGTGCAGTACTGCTTCGGGGCTGCCCAGGCGTTCGGCCAGACCGCTGAGAATGAAGGTTTCCTGCGCTTCGTTGACCAAGGCGAACTTGATCGACGAACTGCCGCAGTTGATCACCAGAATGTTGCGTGCAGACATTTAAGCTTCCTTGAAGTCATCGTGCGACCGATCCATGGCACACCAGCCGCAGGGGAAGACACTACCCTGTCTGACCTGGCGTTGCTGGGGATCGAGTACCCAGGGCCGATTCTGCCAGGGCGGTCGGTGGCGCACATGCTGAGTATGGCCACAAGATAAGACTGCCACCCAGTCGCCATGCTCGTCCTGACGAAAATCAAGGATACGCACAGCCCGTTTGTCCGGGCTCGGGTCGCAATCCAGGCCGGCCTTGGTTAGACTTGCCCGTTCATTTCTCTTTCGCAAAAGGTCTCCCCATGCTGATCGCCGCCAACAAGGCTGTCTCCATCGACTATACCCTGACCAACGATGCCGGTGAGGTGATCGACAGCTCCGCTGGCGGCGCGCCACTGGTTTATCTGCATGGTGCCGGCAACATCATCGCCGGTCTGGAAAAGGCTCTGGTCGGCAAGAAAGCCGGTGACGACGTCGAAGTCTCCGTCGAGCCGGAAGAAGCCTACGGCGAATACAGCGCCGAGCTGGTTGCCACTCTGAGCCGCGCCATGTTCGAAGGCGTCGACACCCTGGAAGTAGGCATGCAGTTCCATGCCTCCGGCCCGGACGGCAGCATGCAGATCGTCACCATCCGTGACATCGATGGCGACGACGTGACCGTCGACGGCAACCACCCGCTGGCTGGCCAGCGCCTGAACTTCAAGGTCAAGGTGGTAAGCGTGCGTGACGCCAGCGAAGAGGAAGTGGCTCACGGTCACATCCACGGCGAAGGTGGTCACCACCACTAACAGGCTGAGTTGCCGATCAGGCGACTTGCGGTCGTACCCACCGGTTCAACCGCTGCTAAGCTCAAGCTTGCGATGAAGGCGCCTCAGGGCGCCTTTTTCATGCATGGTGGCTTGCCCAATCGCAGCTGCCTTGAGGATTACCGGGCATTACGCCCGTTGCACTGAATTCGCTGAGGAAGTTCGTCATGAGTGCCTTTCACGATCTCAATCTACGTGCGCTGGATGGCCAGGAACTGCCGCTGGCGCCTTACAAGGGCCAAGTGGTGCTGGTGGTCAATGTCGCTTCCAAGTGCGGTTTGACGCCTCAGTACGCGGGGCTGGAAAAGCTCTACCAGCAATACAAGGGCAACGGCTTCACGGTACTGGGAGTGCCATGCAACCAGTTCGCCGGACAGGAGCCGGGCAGTGAGGACGAGATCCGTTCGTTCTGCAGTCTCAACTATGGCGTGACCTTCCCGTTAGGCAGCAAGCTGGAGGTCAATGGCCCCGGCCGTCATCCGCTGTATCGCCTGCTGGCGGGCGAGGGCGCGGAGTTTCCCGGGGACATTACCTGGAACTTCGAGAAGTTCCTGGTCGGTCAGGACGGCCGCGTGCTGGCGCGCTTCTCGCCGCGTACCACGCCGGATGACCCAGCACTGATCCAGACCATCGAAAAAGCGCTCGGCCTCTAGCAGGCTGTTGAAAAACTACCTGCGTTGGCAATACTGCGTTAAAAACAGCCTCAAAATGCTCATTTACAGCACGTAAACTGCGCTTTTTCGGCTGTTTTCGCCTTGTCTTGCCTGCCTCGCC
>JAEYXX010000026.1 GCA_023431055.1 Pseudomonadota bacterium | reverse complement strand
CGCCAAGTTTCTCGACCAGGCCGGCTTCTCCCAGCTGGTACTGGCGCGCGAACTGAACCTGCAGGAAATCCGCGCCATCGCCGACGAGACCGATGCCGCCATCGAGTTCTTCATCCACGGCGCGCTGTGCGTGGCCTTCTCCGGCCAATGCAACATTTCCCACGCGCAGACCGGTCGCAGCGCCAACCGTGGCGACTGCTCGCAAGCCTGCCGCCTGCCCTACACCCTCAAGGATGAAAAAGGCGGCGTGATCGCCTTTGAAAAACACCTGTTGTCGATGAAGGACAACAACCAGAGCGCCAACCTGCGCGCTCTGGTCGAGGCCGGCGTGCGCTCGTTCAAGATCGAGGGTCGCTACAAGGATGTGGCCTATGTGAAGAACATCACCGCCCACTACCGCCGCGAGCTCGACGCCATCCTCGAAGACCGCCCGGACCTGGCCCGCGCCTCCAGCGGCCGTACCGCGCACTTCTTCGTGCCCGACCCGGACAAGACCTTCCACCGTGGCAGCACCGACTACTTCGTCACCGAGCGCAAGATGGACATCGGCGCCTTCGACTCGCCGACCTTTACTGGTTTGCCCGTCGGCCATGTCGAGAAGGTGAACAAGCGCGACCTGATCGCCGTCACCCATGAGCCACTGTCCAATGGCGACGGCCTCAATGTGCTGGTCAAGCGCGAGGTGGTGGGTTTCCGCGCCAACATCTGCGAACTCAAGGGCGAGTTCGAAGAGGACGGCGAGAAGCGCTACCGCTACCGCGTAGAACCCAACGAGATGCCTGAAGGCCTGTTCCGCCTACGCCCGAACCACCCGCTCTCGCGCAACCTCGACCACAACTGGCAACAGGCCCTGCAGCGCACCAGCGCCGAACGCCGCATCGGTGTGAGCTGGAAGGCCGTGCTGCGCGAGGATGCCCTGACGCTCACCGCCACCAGCGAAGAAGGCATCAGTGTCGAGGTCGCCCTGCCCGGCCCGTTCGGCGTCGCCAACAAACCGGAACAGGCGCTGGACGGCCTGCGCGACCTGCTCACCCAGCTCGGCACCACCATCTACCACGCCCAAGGCGTGACGCTGGATGCCCCTCAGGCCTTCTTCGTGCCCAACTCGCAGCTCAAGGCGCTACGCCGCGAGGCCATCGACAAGCTCACCGACGCCCGCGTCGCTGCTCACCCACGCGGCAGCCGCAAGGCCGAAACCGACCCGGCGCCGGTATATCCGGAATCGCACCTGAGCTTCCTCTACAACGTCTACAACCAGAAGGCGCGCGACTTCTACCATCGCCATGGCGTGCAACTGATCGATGCGGCCTACGAGGCCCACGAGGAAACCGGCGAAGTGCCGGTGATGATCACCAAGCACTGCCTGCGCTTCTCCTTCAACCTGTGCCCGAAACAGGCCAAGGGTGTGACCGGCGTACGCACCAAGGTGGCACCGATGCAGTTGGTGCACGGCGATGAAGTGCTGACCCTGAAGTTCGACTGCAAGCCGTGCGAGATGCACGTGATCGGCAAGATGAAGGGCCACATCCTCGACCTGCCGCAGCCGGGCAGCGCCGCCGCCCAGGTGGTCGGTCACATCAGCCCGGACGACCTGCTCAAGACCATCCGCCAGAAGCCGGGCTATAGCCACTGAGCCCAGCCTCGCCTGTTACCGGTAGCCCGGATGCAATCCGGGGGCATGCGCCTGTATGTCCCGGATTGCATCCGGGCTACAACAACCATCGCCAGCAAGCTCCTACGGATCGCGAATCAGGCGCGCGCTGTACTCGCCGGGCTGAGCATCTCGATCTCGCGAATCTCGAAATCACGACGCAGGTAGTCCATGCGCTGGTTATGGAACTCGCGCATGTGCGGCAGGGCCGTGTGCTCGGCCAGCGCCTCTCGTGATGCCCACACCTCGTAGAAGATGAACAGGGTCGGGTCCTGGGCGTCACGCAGCATGTGATATTCGATGCAGCCGGGTTCGGCGCGGCTGGGCTCGACGTAAGCACGGAACAGTTGCTCGAAGGCTTCGGCCTGCTCGGGTCGGGTATGGGCGTGGAGGATGAAGGCATGCATATGGGAAGGCTCCTGATAACGTACTGCCTTACCATAAAGCACGCCTCAAATTGAAATTCATGACTTTCAGTCAATAATGATTTGACCGTTTCGGGGTGTTTCGCACGCGCGGGGCTGGATAACCTGCCGCCACTTTTTTGGAGAACCCCGATGAAAAAGATCCTCCTGCTCAACGGCGGCAAACAGTTCGCCCACTCCCAAGGCCAGTACAACGCCACCCTGCACGACGCCGCAGTGGCCTTCCTCGACCGCGCCGGCTTCGATATCAAGACCACCTTCATCGACGGCGGCTACGACATCGACGAAGAAGTGCAGAAAATCCTCTGGGCCGACGTGGTGATCTACCAGATGCCCGGCTGGTGGATGGGCGCACCCTGGACGGTGAAGAAGTACCTCGACGAGGTGTTCACCGCCGGCCACGGCAGCCTCTACGCCAACGACGGTCGCACGCGCTCCGATGCCTCGCAGAAGTACGGCAGCGGCGGGCTGATCCAGGGCAAGCGATACATGCTGTCGCTGACCTGGAACGCCCCGGTACAGGCCTTCGAGGACCCGAGCGACTTCTTCGAAGGCAAGGGCGTGGACGCGGTGTACTTCCCCTTCCACAAGGCCAACGAATTCCTCGGCATGAGCGGTCTGCCCACCTTCATCTGCAACGACGTGATGAAGGTGCCGAACATCGAGCACGACGTGGCGCGCTACGAGCAGCACCTGGCCCAGGTGTTCGGCGTCAACTGAAGCAGGCGCTCACTCATTGCCCGCCGAACAACGCCGTCCAGTAGATGCCGGCGTCGCTCTGCGGGTCGTTGGCGTAGGCTGCACCTAGCTCGCTGAACTCCGGATTCATGATGTTGGCGCAGTGTCCGGAGCTGGCCAGCCAGCCCTCGACCACCTTGGCGGTGGTATCCAGCGCAGCGGCGATGTTCTCACCGACCTTGGTGCCTCCGTAGCCTGCCAGCTCGGCACGATCACCCGGTGTCAGGCCATCACGGCCCTGATGGGCGAAGAAATTGCCGTTGGCCATGGCTCGACTGTGGCTCTCGGCAGCGCTGCCCAATTCGGCGTTCCACACCAGTGGCGCCGTCGCGGCGAACGCCTGGTCGCCGCATTGGCGGGCCTCGGCACGGGCCGAGTTGATCTGCAACAGCAGACTCTCGCCTTCGGTCTGCCAGGTTTGCAGGCGCCCACTGAGCAGCGGCCTGGCAAGCACGATGCGCCAGTCACGATCCTGCTGGCTAACGCCAATGTCGATGAATTGCGGATCGAGCAGTACCCGGCAGAAGCTCTCGCTCAATGCCTGCATGGCCGCCTGCGCATTGCGCGGGCCGGAGAGCGTGATGGCCTGTACGTTGACCAACGGGTAACCAGCCGCGCTCAGCGAATCCTGCAGATCCGCGGTGCCATGGGCAGGCAGGATCAGGCGTGGGTCGTTGGTCAATGGCGGCAGTGGCTCGGAGGCCTGCACGCCACAGCGCTGCACCTCGCTGCGATAGCTGTTGATCGTCTCGATCAGCGCAAGGTCCTCAGCGGCCTGGGCCGCGCCGCAAATGCCCATCAGCAGCACCAGCAGGCAGCCTTGCCATCCCCATTTGTCCATTGTTGTTGTCATACCGCCCTCTCCCAACTAACGTCGTGATTCTGACGCAATTTCCGGCGCAGGATCATGGCCGGTTTCCTGGTCCCATCGAACGCCCGTGTACACTGGGATCGCGGCCGAACGGCAGGGTTCCTGCATGACGCCCTCTGCCGTCATCGAATAATTTACGCACTTGCCTCTCCCGCTCGAGAACACTGACACCCGGTTACTTCGCCAAGAACGAACAACATCGTCGCCTGGTCCTCAAAGCCTTGCTATGGATCACCTTGAGCGGTGGTTTGTTCTTCTCCGTGGTCAATCTGCTGCACGACAACTGGTTGCTGGCCGGTCTGGAGATCGGCTACGCCGCTGTGTCGCTGTATCTGCTGACCATCGTCGACCGAACCCGCAACCTGCAGCTATTGACCGCGGTTTACCTGCTGCCGTTCTTCAGCATCATGATTGTGGCGCTGGCTCAGACCCACACCAGCTTCGCGGTGTTCGCCTGGATCCAGTCGATTCCGATCATCTGCTACATGCTGCTGGGGTTGCGCCTGGGCATGTACGGCTCGGTGCTGTTCGTCGGCATCGGTCTGTTCGTCTTCAGCCGGCGGTTTTCTTCCGAGAGCCTGCTGCAGAACGTCGAGATCATCGCCAATCTCGGCCTTGCCAGCCTGGCGGTGATGATTTTCGCCCACATCTACGAGCGCAGCCGCATTCTCAATGAAACGCGGTTGACCGAACAGGCCACCACCGATGCACTGACCGGCCTGCCGAACCGGCTGAAAATGGCAGAGGTGTTCGAGCGCGAACGCGCCCATGCGTTGCGCAACGGCACCCCGCTGTCGCTGGTATTCCTCGATATCGATCACTTCAAGCAGATCAACGACCGCTTCGGTCACGAGATCGGCGACCGCGCCCTGGTTCACTTTGCCACGGTGCTGGCGCAGCGGCTGCGCATCAATGATCTGTTCTGTCGCCTGGGAGGCGAGGAGTTTGCCGTATTGCTGCCTGGCAGCGCGGCGGAGCAGGCCCGCGACATCGGGGAGCCTGCGCGAGCGCCTGGCAGCGGAGCCGTTGAGGTTCGATGACATCACGCTGCCGATGACCCTGAGTGCCGGTGTGGCAAGCTTCAGGGCGGACGGCCAGTCCCTGGATGAACTGATGCTGGCGGCAGACAGGCGTACCTACGCCGCCAAGCGTGCCGGACGCAACCGCGTTATCACCCGGGAAGACGTGGGCGGCAGTGAAGCGGTTCCGGGCTGATCAGGCGTAGACGCTGAGCCCGCCTTTTTCCTGCAGCCACTGGCGGTAGGTTTCCAGCGAGTCGGTCTGCTTGTCACCATTGTGCCCGGCGATGCGAACGCTGCCGTCCAGGCCGGCATCGACCATTTTCTGAACCTGTTGCAGCAGCTTGGCGGCATCGTCACGATCGAGCTGCGTCACGTCGGGCAACTGGATCACCGAGGGTGCAGCCGCCTGATTGCCGGCACTGCGTTGCACGGCATTGCTGGCCGTCGCCGCGCCGCCATTCATCGCACGCAGCAGTCCGCCCTCACTGCGCGCGACCACCTGCTTGGCAAAACGCCGCAGATCGCCCAGCGGGTCCTGGCTGTCGGTTTCGCCACCGGCAGTGCTGGAGCGATTGGCGAGCTGGCTGCCGTAGTAGCTGAGCATGGCTGGCGTGCTGTTGTTGATGCTGGTCATATGGCCTCCCGCCAAAAGCATTCGCCACAGGCAAAGCAGATTTCGGGCCAGCCTTGCAAGCCACTAATCATGGGTACTTCAGCATTCTCGGCGGCACTTGATTGCCAGCTTGAGGCAAGCTCTTGCCAGGCAAGCTGTGATCGCCATCATTCCAACGATGGCTGCTTGACGCTAACATGCGCGCCGCGCCGAAGGATGGCAAGGGATAGCGCTCAGGCGGAAACCAGCGGCCACCGACGGATATCCGCTTTTCAGCAATACGCCAAGGATGCTCCAGATGTTCAAAGCACACTTTCTCGCAGCCGGCCTTGCCAGCATGGCGCTGACCGGCTGCGTGTCGTTCACCCCGGCCGGGCCGATCTCCCCTCCCAGCCAGATCGTCGAGCGGTCCTTGCCAGGCAGCGCCATGATCAAGGACGTGAAAGTCACCGACCAACGTCTCGACGAACAGACCCGCCGCAACATCGGCAATCAGCTGACAGCCCAGATCAGCCAGCACGTCGAGAAAGGCGAATACTTCCGGCGCGTGATCAGCTTCCCGGCCAAGCTGAACGAGCAGGACGTTCAACTGCAATTCGACTTTTCCTCTCTGCAGGGCAAGCGTACGCCTCACCCAGGCTACTTCCCGGGCGCACTGCTGACACTGACGATCTGGATCTGGGTCAACGGGCCGATCTACGTCGACAAGTACGACCTGGCTGCCGAACTGCAGATTCTCGACAGCGAGGGCAAGCAACTGGCCCTTTCCCAGAAGAAGCTGGTAGTAGACAAGAACACCGGCCTCTGGGACTACGACTACATGTTCCCCTCTGGCGGACAGCAGTTGACCGAGCTGGTCGAGCAACTGCTGCAGGACGGCACCGCACAACTGACTCACTGAAAAGGACTTTCCCATGAAGAAACTCTTCACACTGATGCTGCTGATCGCATCGGCCAGCCTGCAGGGCTGCATGACCTACTCGCACAACTCGTTGCAGAAGGTCGATCAATGGCCGCTGGCCTCACCGGAACAGAACAAACCGAGCGTTTACCTCAAGGTTCACGGTGAATATCAGGTCAACGACAACCCGCGCGTGAGCAATGCCGACGTGGCCAAGCTGGAGCAGGTCATCGCCAAGACCCTCAGCGAGAGCGGGCGCTTTTCACGCGTGACCACCGAACAGGAAGAATCCGACCTGTATATGACGGTGACCCTGCGCAATCACGAAACCGGCAACATGGGCCTGGCCATGCTGACCGGGGCAACCTTGTTCCTGATCCCCGGTGCCTTCGACAACACCCTGACGATGGACATGGTCGTGCGTGACCAAGACGGCAACAAACGTGGCGTCGCCCAGCGCCAGGAGTCCCTGACGACCTGGATGCACCTGTTGCTGATCTTCGCCGTGCCCTTCCAGGACCGCAGCGACAAACTGCTCACCGAGCTGACGCAGAGCACGCTGCAGCAAGCCGTCGACAAGCAGTTGCTTTAAGCGACCAGCGCGCGCGGCGCACCCTGCGTCGCGCGCCCGTTTGATTGTCGAAGCGATTGCGCTAGGCTCTGCACCTCTATCGATAGGAGGTACTCCCATGGCCCGCGCCACTGCCCGCCACATCCTGGTTGCCAGCGAAGACAAGTGCAACGAACTGAAATCCGCCATCGAGGGCGGTGCCGACTTCGCCCAACTGGCCCGCGACAACTCCAGCTGCCCGTCCGGCCGCAGCGGCGGCGACCTGGGCTCCTTCGGCCCAGGCCAGATGGTCAAGGAATTCGACACCGTGGTATTCAGCGCGCCGGTTGGCGTGGTGCAGGGCCCGGTCAAGACCCAGTTCGGTTATCACCTGCTGGAAGTCACCAGCCGCCAGGACTGACCTTCGATAGCAATGGAAGAGCTACCTTCATGGTGGCTCTTCTTTTGCCCAAGCCTTTTCAGCCCCACAGCAGGCTCTGGGTTTATGAAACGCGGTACTCGCCTCACCTTCATCCTGCTGGTGTTCATATGCCTGTCGCTGGCATTGCTGACGGCCTGGCAGATCTGGTTTTCCCGCGAGCGTGCCCTGCATGAGCTGAACGTGGCCAATCTCAACCTGGCGCGTGCCCTGGACAATTACAGCGAAGGGGTGATTCGCCAATCCGAGCTGGTATTGGTGGAGCTGGCAGAACGCCTGGAGCAGGAAGGCAAGGGTCGGGCACATCTCGATCGCCTGCAGCAGGTCGTGCAGGAACAGAGCCGGGTGTTCAAGCTGGCCAGCACCATCATCATCTACAACGCCAAGGGTGACCGCCTGCTGGTATCGCGGGGCGATATCAATGCGCGCCCGAACGCCGCCGATCGTGCGTTCTTCATCCATCATCGCGACAATCCCTCGCCCGAGACGTTCATCGGCCCGACCATCAAGAGCCGCCTGGCGCACGAGTGGATATTCACCGTCAGCCGGCGCCTGAACGATACCGACGGCAATTTCTCCGGCGTGGTGGCCATCACGTTGAGCGTGGAGCATTTCCTCCAGCTGTTCGGCAGCCTCGATCTGGGCCAGCAAGGCACGATGAGCCTCTCAACCAGCGATGGCACCCTACTGGTTCGCCAACCTTTCCGTGAACAGGATGTGGGCCTGGATTGGTCGAACTCGCCGATCTTTCAGATAGTACGCGCACAGCAACAGGCCACGACCACACAGGTCTCCAGCATCGATGGCATCGAGCGCCTGTACGCGTTCCGCCATAACAGCAACCTCCCCCTGATCACCGTGGTCGCCCTGGGTCGCGATGAGGCGCTGACGGCCTGGCGCCGTGATGCACGACTGTTCGCCACGGTGGTTCTGATCCTGCTGCTCGCCGTCGCCATCATCGGCCAGCGGCTACTTGTCGACATGCACCGTCGCTCGCGCGCCGAGCGCCAACTGCTCAGCGCCCGGGAAGAACTGCTCGACGCCAATGCCCGCCTGGAAATACTGGCTTCGCAGGACGCCCTGACCGGCCTGGCCAACCGCCGCAGCTTCGACCAGGCGCTGGAAGTGGAAATTCGCCGTGCGCAGCGCCAGGGTTCAGACCTTACCCTGATGCTGCTCGATATCGACATGTTCAAGCGCTACAACGATCACTACGGCCACCTGGCAGGTGACGAATGCCTGCGCAGCGTCGCCAACCTGCTCAAGCGCTGCATGCGCCGCCCCGGCGACCTGGCGGCACGCTACGGTGGCGAAGAGCTGGCGGTGATCTTGCCAAACACCAGTGACGAAGGCGCCCAATCCATCGCGCTCGCTTTCATGGAAAGCCTGAAACAGAGCGACCTGCCGCACGAGAACAGTCCATTCCAGAGAATTACGGTGAGCATCGGCCTGGCCAGCCTGAGCCCCGCTACCCAGGACAGCGCCACAAGCGCCCTGAGCCTGATCGACGCGGCGGACCAGGCGCTGTATCGGGCCAAGGCCAATGGTCGCAACCGCCTGGAAAGTGCAGCACGCCAGGATGCAGCGGACAGGTGACAAGTCGGCCGGAGCGATTCAGCATCCCTGCTACTGTCAGCTATAAATGAGCAGTCACGATGAGCAACGACACCTCGCACACGCTGCAAAAACTCGCCCAGACCCTGCTCGGCAAAGCCCCCCACGAACTGGAGCCGGAAGAAAGCCATGTGCTCGAACGAATCCGCCAGCGCCGCCCCATCAGCCGCGACGCTGCCGATGCGTCGGATGAGCAGTCGAGCTTCGGCGAACGGCTTTCGGACAGGGTCGCTGCCGTCGGCGGTTCCTGGACCTTCATCATCTGTTTTTCGCTGACCATGCTCGGCTGGATGCTGATCAACACCGACGTGCTCTCGCACTTCGGCATGGCCTTCGACCCTTACCCCTACATCTTTCTCAACCTGATGCTGTCGACCCTGGCCGCCATCCAGGCGCCGATCATCATGATGAGCCAGAACCGCCAGGCGGCGAAGGATCGCCTGGCAGCACGCCTGGACTTCGAGGTGAACCTGCGCGCCGAACTGGAAATCATGCGCCTGCATGAAAAGGTCGATCAGAAGATCCAGCAGCGCCTGGATGAGATCCTCGCGCGCCTGCCGGAAAAACGCGCCGAGCCCTGATCCAGGAGCTTCAAACAGCCCCCGGCGCGCGCTGGCGCCAGCTGTCGAGCAGGCGCCCGCCCCAGACATTGATCAACAGCCCGGCCATCACCAATGCCGCGCCGAGCATCTGCAGACCGCCAAGACGCTCGCCCAGCAGCAGCGCCGCGGAACTGATGCCCACCACCGGCACCAGTAGCGAGAACGGCGCCACCTGGCTGGCCGGGTAGCGCGACAGCAACCGGCTCCACAGGCCATAACCGAGAATGGTGGCGCCGAATGCCAGGTAGGCCAACACCAGCAGCGAATCCAGGCTGAGCGTGCGCAGCGACTGACTGATCAACTCCGGCCCCTCCAGCCACAATGACAGAGCCAGAAACGGCAACGGCGGAATCAGGCTGCCCCAGACCACCAGGCCGACCAGATTGACCTTGCCCAGCTTGCGCGTCACCACATTACCCAGCGCCCACATCGAGGCCGCCGCGATGGTCAGCGCAAAACCGGCCAGAGTCATCGCCTGCCCACCCTGCAGACCGATTAGTACCAAGCCGCTGGCCGCCACCAGCAAGCCGAACAGGTTGCTGCCACGCAACCGCTCGCCGAGAAACAGCGCGGCGAAGAACAGGGTGAAGAACGCCTGCGACTGCAGCACCAGCGAGGCCAGGCCCGCCGGCATGCCGACGTACATGGCATAGAAGAGAAAGGCGAACTGCCCCAGCGAGATGGTCATGCCATAGGCCAGCATCCAGCGCAGCGGTACCTGCGGCCGGCGCACGAAGAGAATCGCCGGAAAGGCCGCGAGCAGAAAACGCAGGGCGCCCATCAGCATCGGCGGCATGCCATGCAGGCCGACCTTGATCACCACGAAGTTCAGCCCCCAGACGACGATAACCAGCAGCGCCAGCAGCAGATCCTTGGGTGTCATGGGTACGAGCCTCGCCTTGAATGAGCAGGCATTAGAGCAGCCTCGCCCAAACGCAGACAGACACAGAGGCCATGGAAAAAAGCCACACAGCCACAAGCGGCTGCTACCCTGCGCGCTTCAGTGCCGCTACGCCAAGCCCATGACCCTGCACGATTTCCTTCTGTTCGCCCTGCCGGCGGTATTTCTCACCGGCCTGTCCAAAGGCGGTTTCGGTGGCGCCCTGGGCGGCATCGCCGTGCCGCTGCTGGCCTTGGCCACCTCGCCGAAACAGGCCGTAGCGGTGATGCTGCCGATTCTCTGCCTGGCCGACGTGGTCGGGCTGAAGGCCTACTGGGGCAAGTGGGATAGGGCCAACCTCAAAGTCATGCTACCGGGTGCCGTGATCGGTATCGGCATCGGTTCGCTGACCTTCGGCTTATTCGATGAGCGTGCCATCGGCCTGCTGATCGGCACCATCGCCATTGCCTTCGTCGGCCTTGGCCTGCTGGCTGGCAACCAGGCACCACGTCCACTGCACAAAGGCCGTGGCACATTGCTGTCGAGCCTGGCCGGCTTCACCAGCTTCGTCGCCCACGCCGGTGGCCCGCCGGTGATGATGCACCTGCTGCCGCAGCAGCTGGACAAGGTGCGCTTCGTCGCCACCATCAACCTGTTCTTCCTGCTGACCAACGCCGCCAAGCTGTTCCCCTACGCAGCGCTGGGCCAGTTCACGCGGGAGAATCTGCTGCTCAGCCTGATGCTCGCGCCCATCGTGCCGCTGGGGGTGTGGAGTGGGCTGTGGCTGCAAGCGCGGGTCAACCACCTGTGGTTCTACCGCATCGCCCGTTTGGGCATTCTGCTGGCGGGCGTGCAGTTGATCTGGCGCTACCTCTGAATCATCCGCTAAGGCTGCAATTCCAGCAGCTCACGTAGCTCACGCGCTGTCGGCATCCGTGCCGATACGCCGCTGTTGAAGTCGAAGGCCTTGGCACGAGCCAGCGGCCCAACGATAACCGGATCGAAACCGGCATCCGTTACCAGGCGCGCGGCCACCTCTAGCGCCAGCTGGTCGTCGGCAGCCAGCGGGATGGCGAGCTTTTCGCCCTGCCGGTGGGCCTGGCTACGCAGGTTGTAGGCAGCGATCGCATTGAAGGCTCGTACCAGGCGCACGCCCGGCAGAAACTGCTGCGAAGCCAAGCCTGCGCCCATTTTCACGGCCTCCTCAGCCATCGGCCCGTCGCGCCCAGGGCGCGGATTGCCGGCATCGAGCACCACCTTGCCGGCCATCTCAGCGGCGTAGTCGCGGCCGATCTGCGGCGTGGCCGCATAAGGCACAGCCAGCAGTATCACTTCGCCGAAAGCAGCCGCCTGACGCGGCGTGCCGACTGTCGCCCGCTCCCCCAGCTCATCGGCCAACGGCTGCAGGCGTTCGGGATGGCGCGAAGAGATCATCACCACATGCCCGGCGTCGACCCACAGTCGCGCCAGGGCAGCCCCTATGTTGCCAGTACCGATGATGCCGATACGCAGTGCCTTATCCTGGGCCAGCGCCGAGCTACCTGCGAACAGAAACGCCGCAGCCAGCAACAGGGCAGCAATACGTTGCAATGGGCGGAACATGATGACCTCCGACACACTCCTGGAAAGCCCAAGACTAGGCCAGCACAGCGCCTTGCCGGGCAGCCATTCGCTACAGCGTGTTACCCGGCAGTCGCGACGGCGGGAAATTGCAGGTGCCGTCAGCCGCGCAAGGCACTAGAATCCGCAACCTATCCGATCGTCAGGCCGTGCTTACGTGCCGACGCCGTCTCACCTAATCGGCCAGGAGACCCAGATGGGCGCCCAGTGGAAAGCCAAACCCAAAGAAGCCGC
>JAEYXX010000173.1 GCA_023431055.1 Pseudomonadota bacterium | reverse complement strand
AAGAAGGTGCTCGATGGTCAGCTGCGTCTCGTGTTGCTCAAGCGATTGGGTGAGGCTGTAGTGACTGCCGACTACCCGCGTGAAATTCTCGACGCCACGCTGCGTAGCGATTACGCAGCGCTGGCTCAGTCGTCCAACTCTTGAAGAGTGATCCATGACCAGTTTGCATGCTGACGAAGCTTTTCTGGCCCATTACCAGTTCAGCCACGACCCCTTTGCGCCGCGCGTTCCTGGCTTCAAGTTCTTTCCGGCACAGCGCAAGCCCGTGCTTGGGCAGTTGCATCACCTTGCGCGCTACAGTCAGCTGCTGCTGGCGGTAGTCGGACCTGAGGGGAGCGGCAAGACGCTGCTGCGTCAGGCCTTGGTTGCCAGTACCAACAAGCAGGCGGTGCAGAGCATCGTGATTGCTCAGGGCGTGACGGGTAGCGAGGCGTTGTTGCGTCAAGTAGCGCAGGGCTTGTCCATTGCCCAGGCGGATGTTCGCTCGATTCTGGCACAGGTCGGACAGCTGGCGCTGACTGGCCAGGAGGTTTACCTGCTGATCGATGATGCGGATCAGCTGGATGATGTCGCGCTGAAGAATCTGCTGGTGCTCGCAGCGGGCGGCGATGAAGGGCGTCCCCATGTTTTCCTGTTTGCCGAGCATGACTTGCTGGCTCGACTGGAGGCGCTGGCGGGCGGTGAAGAGTGCTATCACGCGATCGAGCTTCAGCCCTACGCCGAGGAAGAAACGCGCGAATACCTCGCGCAGCGGCTCGAAGGGGCTGGGCAAGGCATCGAATTGTTGACCGACGAGCAGGTCGAGGACATTCATGCGCGTTCCCAGGGATGGCCTGGAGCGATCAATCAGGAGGCGCGGGAGCTGCTGGTTGAGCAGATGCTTGCGCAGCGTGCCGCTGGTCGTGGTGCTGCCGGGGGTGGTTTCAGTTTGCCGAAGAAGCATTTGCTGGCGCTGGCGGTGGTCTTGGTAGGTGTCACAGCTGCCTGGTTCATGCAGGGGCGAGAACCTTCCTCGCCTGCGCCTGTAGCGAGCAATACTTCGCTGCCATTGCAGCCCTCCGGTCCGGCAGCAGAAGCCGAGGAGCCCGAGCAGGCGCCTGCATCGCAAAGTCGTACGCCTGCCATTGAATTTGCAGGTGCCAGTCAGCCACTGCCGTTGCCTCTGGTCGGTGAGCCGCAAGCAGTGATTCGTCAGCCATTGGCCGAGGCAGCCGGCGAGGAGCTGGATAACTTCGAGCCGCCAGCTGCGCCTGAGCCCTCGACAGTCACTCCGCCATCGGCTCCAATCGCTGCTGCATCTGCATCTGCATCTGCATCTGCATCTGCATCTGCATCTGCATCTGCATCTGCATCTGCACCTGCACCTGCACCTGCAAAGCAGCCTGAGCCGGCGGCGGCCAAGCCCGCAGTTCCAGCTCCGGCACCGGCGGCTAAGCCTGCGCCTGCTCCTGCTGTGGCGCCCGCTACGGCTTCGGGTAACTGGTATGCGCAGCAGCCGGCGTCCCGCTATGCGCTGCAGGTGGTTGGGTCACGTTCGGAGGCCAATATCCAGGCGCTGGTGCGTGAGGGCGGCAGCGAGTACCGCTACTTCAAGAAAATCCATCAGGGGCAGCCGCTGTACGTGCTGACCTATGGTAGCTTCTCCAGTCGCGACGCCGCTCAGGCTGCTGTGAAAACTCTGCCTGCCAAGCTTCAGGCCGGTAAGCCCTGGCCTCGCACGCTGGGCAGCATTCAGCAGGAAATGAGCCGCTAGCGCTCTGTCGTAAGATGACCGCCTGGTCGTTAGCACGACCTTGCGGTCCAGTCCTTCGTTTTTGCGACATAAATATTCACCCCTTCGTCACGAAAATTTGTGACGTCATGGGTGGATATGTACAATGACCTCCCTTTTGCCCATGCAAAGCACGCCCGTGCCTGCTATTCGGGTTTAAGTAATTGAATTAGAAAGTAATTTGCCTGAGGTCTAGGCAGCCTGGTGAGAGTTTCCCCTATGAAAGCAGGTTTGTACCGTCCTGATGAGTTCAAGGATAACTGCGGCTTCGGCTTGATCGCCCATATGCAAGGTGAGGCTAGCCATCACCTGCTCAAGACCGCTATTGAGGCCCTCACCTGCATGACTCACCGCGGCGGTATCAACGCCGACGGCAAGACCGGTGATGGCTGCGGCCTGCTGATCCAGAAGCCCGATCGATTCCTGCGCGCCATCGCTCAGGAGCAATTCGGCGTCGAACTGCCTGGGCAATATGCCGTGGGCATGGTGTTCTTCAATCAGGATCCGGCCAAGGCCGAGGCCGCCCGCGAGAACATGAACCGCGAAATCCTCGCGGCCGGCCTGCAACTGGTGGGCTGGCGCAAGGTGCCGATCGACACCAGCGTGCTCGGCCAGCTGGCACTGGAGCGTCTGCCGCAGATCGAGCAGGTGTTCATCGGTGGCGAGGGTCTGAGTGACCAGGAATTCGCCATCAAGCTGTTCAGCGCCCGCCGTCGTTCCTCGGTGGCCAATGCCGACGACAGCGATCACTACATCTGCAGCTTCTCGCACAAGACCATCATCTACAAAGGCCTGATGATGCCGGCGGACCTGCAGCAGTTCTACCCGGATCTGGGTGACGAGCGCCTGCAGACCGCCATCGCGGTCTTCCACCAGCGCTTCTCCACCAACACCCTGCCGAAGTGGCCGCTGGCACAACCTTTCCGTTATCTCGCGCACAACGGTGAGATCAACACCATCACTGGCAACCGCAACTGGGCGCAGGCCCGTCGCACCAAGTTCGCCAACGAGCTGATCCCCGATCTCGACGAGCTGGGCCCGCTGGTCAACCGCGTCGGTTCCGACTCCTCGAGCATGGATAACATGCTCGAACTGATGGTCACCGGCGGCATCGACCTGTTCCGTGGCCTGCGCATGATCATTCCGCCGGCCTGGCAGAACGTCGAGACCATGGACGCCGACCTGCGCGCGTTCTACGAATACAACTCCATGCACATGGAGCCCTGGGATGGCCCGGCCGGTGTGGTGCTGACCGATGGTCGCCACGCCGTGTGCCTGCTCGACCGCAACGGTCTGCGCCCGGCGCGTTGGGTTACCACCAAGAACGGCTACATCACCCTGGCGTCGGAAATCGGCGTGTGGGACTACCAGCCCGAAGATGTTATCGCCAAGGGCCGTGTCGGCCCGGGGCAGATCCTTGCCGTCGATACCGAAACCGGTCAGGTACTGGACACCGAGTCCATCGACAGCCGCCTGAAGTCGCGTCACCCCTACAAACTGTGGCTGCGTAAGCATGCCCAGCGCATCAAGGCGACGCTGGAAGACCGCGACCACGGTTCGGCCTTCTACGACCCGGATCAGCTCAAGCAGTACATGAAGATGTTCCAGGTCACCTTCGAGGAGCGTGACCAGGTGCTGCGTCCGCTCGGCGAGCAGGGCCAGGAAGCCGTCGGCTCCATGGGCGACGACACGCCCATGGCGGTGCTCAGCCAGCGCGTGCGTTCGCCTTACGACTACTTCCGTCAGCAGTTCGCGCAGGTCACCAACCCGCCGATCGACCCGCTGCGCGAAGCGATCGTCATGTCCCTGGAAATCTGTCTGGGCGCTGAGCGCAACATCTTCAGCGAATCGCCGGAGCACGCCACCCGCGTGATCCTCAGCAGCCCGGTGATTTCGCCGGCCAAGTGGCGCGCACTGATGAATCTGGATCGTCCGGGCTTCGACCGTCATGTCATCGACATGAACTACGACGAGTCGCTGGGTCTGGAAGCGGCCGTGCGCAACATGGCCGACCAGGCCGAGGAAGCCGTACGTGCCGGCAAGGTGCTGCTGGTATTGACCGACCGCCACATCGCTCCTGGCAAGCTGCCGGCGCATGCCGCGCTGGTCACCGGCGCCGTGCATCACCGCCTGACCGAGAAAGGTCTGCGCTGCGACTGCAACATCCTGGTGGAAACTGCCACCGCGCGTGACCCGCACCACTACGCTGTGCTGCTGGGCTTCGGCGCCTCGGCGGTGTATCCGTTCCTGGCTTACGAAGTGCTGGGCGACCTGATCCGCACCGGTGAAGTGCTGGGTGATCTGTACGAAGTCTTCAAGTACTACCGCAAGGGCATCTCCAAAGGCCTGCTGAAGATCCTGTCGAAGATGGGCATCTCCACGGTCGCGTCCTATCGCGGTGCGCAACTGTTCGAGGCGGTCGGCCTGGCCGATGAAGTCACCGAACTGTGCTTCCGGGGTGTGGCCAGCCGCATCCAGGGCGCGCGTTTCGTCGATATCGAGAGCGAGCAGAAGCTGCTGGCCTTCGAGGCCTGGAACAATCGCAAGCCGATCCAGCAGGGCGGTCTGCTCAAGTTCGTCTACGGCGGCGAATACCACGCCTACAACCCGGACGTGGTACGCACGCTGCAGGAGGCCGTGCAGCAGGGCAACTACGAGAAGTACAAGGAATACTCGACGCTGGTCGACACCCGTCCGGTGTCGATGATCCGCGACCTGCTCAAGGTCAAGGAATCCGCCACGCCGATCAGCCTCGACGAAGTCGAGCCGCTGCAGTCGATCTTCAAGCGCTTCGACGCCGCCGGTATCTCCCTCGGCGCGCTGTCACCGGAGGCGCACGAGGCATTGGCCGAGGCGATGAACCGTCTGGGTGGTCGCTCCAACTCCGGTGAGGGCGGTGAAGACCCGGCCCGCTACGGCACCATCAAGAGCTCGAAGATCAAGCAGGTCGCCACCGGCCGCTTTGGCGTGACCCCGGAATACCTGGTCAACGCCGAAGTGCTGCAGATCAAAGTCGCCCAGGGCGCCAAGCCCGGTGAGGGCGGCCAGTTGCCGGGTGGCAAGGTCAACGGCCTGATCGCCCGCCTGCGCTACGCGGTGCCCGGTGTGACCCTGATCTCGCCGCCGCCGCACCACGATATCTACTCGATCGAAGACCTGGCGCAGCTGATCTATGACCTCAAGCAGGTCAACCCGAAGGCGCTGGTGTCGGTCAAGCTGGTGGCGGAAGCCGGCGTCGGCACCATCGCCGCCGGTGTGGCCAAGGCCTACGCCGACCTGATCACTATTTCCGGTTACGACGGCGGTACCGGCGCATCGCCACTGACCTCCATCCGTTATGCCGGTGCGCCGTGGGAACTGGGCCTGGCCGAAACCCACCAGACCCTGCGCGGCAATGACCTGCGCGGCAAGGTGCGGGTACAGACCGACGGCGGTCTGAAAACCGGCCTGGACGTGATCAAGGCAGCCATCCTCGGTGCCGAGAGCTTCGGCTTCGGTACCGCGCCGATGGTGGCCCTGGGATGCAAATACCTGCGCATCTGCCACCTGAACAACTGCGCCACCGGCGTGGCCACGCAGAACGACAAGCTGCGCAAGGATCACTTCATCGGCACCGTCGAGATGGTGATGAACTTCTTCACCTACGTCGCCGAGGAAACCCGCGAGTGGCTGGCCAAGCTGGGCGTGCGCAGCCTGGAAGAGCTGATCGGGCGTACCGACCTGCTCGAAGTGCTGCCGGGCGAAACCGCCAAGCAGGGCAACCTGGATCTGTCGCCGCTGCTGGCCAGCGCGCATATCCCGGCTGACAAGCCGCAGTTCTGCCAGGTGGCGAAGAACCCGCCGTTCGACGAAGGCCTGCTGGCCGAGAAGATGGTGGAAATGGCCAAGGACGCCATCGCCGGCAAGACCGGTGGCGAGTTCGAGCTGAACATCGGCAACTGCGACCGCTCCATCGGTGCGCGCATTTCCGGCGAGATCGCCCGTGTGCATGGCAATCAGGGCATGAATGATGCGCCGATCACCTTCCGCTTCTCCGGCACGGCTGGTCAGAGCTTCGGCGTGTGGAACGCCGGTGGCCTGCACCTGCGCCTGGAAGGCGACGCCAACGACTACGTGGGCAAGGGCATGACTGGCGGCAAGATCGTCATCACCCCGCCTGCCGGCAGCCCGTTCGCCACTGAGGACAGCGCCATCATCGGCAACACCTGCCTGTATGGCGCCACGGGCGGCAAGCTGTTCGCCACCGGTACCGCAGGTGAGCGTTTCGCCGTGCGCAACTCCGGTGCCCACGCCGTGGTGGAAGGCACGGGCGATCACTGCTGCGAGTACATGACTGGCGGTTTCGTCTGCGTACTGGGCAAGACCGGTTACAACTTCGGCTCGGGCATGACCGGCGGCTTCGCCTACGTGCTCGATCTGGACAACGGCTTCTACGACCGCGTCAACCACGAGTTGGTGGAAATCCAGCGCATCAACAACGAGGCAATGGAGGCTTACCGCAGTCACCTGGAAAGCGTGCTGGCCGAGTATGTCGAGGAAACCGGTAGCGAGTGGGGCCAGAACCTGCTGGAAAACCTGGACGATTACCTGCGCAAGTTCTGGCTGGTGAAACCGAAAGCGGCCAGTCTGAAGTCGCTGCTGTCCAGCACCCGTGCCAACCCGCAATAAGAATGCGCCTGAAGTGGTTTGATGAGGTAATGCAATGACTGAACGTCTGAATAACGACTTCCAGTTCATCGAAGTCGGGCGCAAAGACCCGAAGAAGAAACTGCTGCGTCAGCGCAAGAAGGAGTTCGTCGAGATCTACGACAACTTCAAGCCGGCGCAAGCTGCAGACCAGGCGCATCGCTGCCTGGGCTGCGGCAACCCCTATTGCGAGTGGAAGTGCCCGGTGCACAACTTCATTCCGAACTGGCTGAAGCTGGTGTCGGAAGGCAACATCCTGGCCGCCGCCGAGCTCTCGCACCAGACCAACACCCTGCCGGAAGTCTGCGGCCGCGTATGTCCGCAGGATCGCCTCTGCGAGGGTGCCTGCACCCTCAATGACGGCTTCGGCGCGGTGACCATCGGTTCGGTGGAGAAGTACATCACCGACACCGCCTTCGCCATGGGCTGGCGCCCGGACATGTCCAAGGTCAAGCCGACCGGCAAGCGTGTCGCGGTGATCGGCGCCGGCCCGGCTGGCCTGGGCTGCGCCGACGTGCTGGTGCGCAACGGCGTGACCCCGGTGGTGTTCGACAAGAACCCGGAAATCGGTGGCCTGCTGACCTTCGGCATCCCCGAGTTCAAGCTGGAAAAGACCGTGCTCAGCCGCCGCCGTGAAGTCTTCACTGGCATGGGCATCGAGTTCCGCCTGAACACCGAGATCGGCAAGGATATCGGCATGGATGAATTGCTCGCCGAATTCGATGCCGTATTTATGGGCATGGGCACCTACACCTACATGAAGGGTGGCTTCCCAGGTGAAGACCTGCCGGGCGTCTACGACGCGCTGGACTTCCTCATCGCCAACGTCAATCGCAACCTCGGTTTCGAGAAGGCGCCGGAAGACTTCATCGACATGAAGGGCAAGCGCGTCGTGGTACTGGGCGGTGGCGATACCGCGATGGACTGCAACCGCACCTCGATTCGTCAGGGCGCCAAGGCCGTGACCTGCGCCTACCGCCGTGACGAAGAGAACATGCCGGGCTCGCGCAAGGAAGTGAAGAACGCCAAGGAAGAGGGCGTGAAGTTCCTCTTCAACCGCCAGCCCATCGCCATCGTCGGCGACGGCAAGGTGGAAGGCATCAAGGTGGTCGAGACCCGTCTCGGCGAACCGGATGCCCGTGGCCGCCGCAGCCCTGAGCCGATCCCGGGCTCCGAGGAAGTCATCCCGGCAGAAGCCGTGCTGATCGCTTTCGGCTTCCGTCCGAGCCCGGCGCCCTGGTTCGAGCAGTTCGAGATCCAGACCGACAGCCAGGGCCGCGTCGTGGCGCCCGAGCAGTCGCAGTTCAAGCACCAGACCAGCAACCCGAAGATCTTCGCCGGTGGCGACATGGTGCGGGGTTCCGATCTGGTGGTGACGGCGATCTTCGAAGGCAGGAACGCCGCCGAAGGTATATTGGATTATCTGGGCGTCTGATCGATTGCGTCGCGACTTGCCCGCGACAAATTGACCCGATGGACAAAAGGCCCTGCACCCGCCGTGCCTTTTGTTTTGCGGTCTGCGAAAATGCCCGCACTTTTTTCGCTGGATGCTGCCATGACCGCCCTGAAGAACGACCGTTTCCTTCGTGCCCTGCTCAAGCAACCCGTGGATGTCACGCCGATCTGGATGATGCGCCAGGCCGGCCGCTATCTGCCGGAGTACCGCGCGACCCGGGCCAAGGCCGGCGACTTCGTGAGCCTGATGAAGAATCCGGAACTGGCCTGCGAGGTCACCATCCAGCCCCTGGATCGCTACCCGCAACTGGATGCGGCGATTCTGTTCTCCGACATCCTCACCATTCCCGATGCCATGGGCCAGGGCCTGTACTTCGAGACTGGCGAAGGCCCGCGTTTCAAGAAGGTAGTCAGCAGCCTGGCCGACATCGAGGCGCTACCGGTGCCGGATCCGGAGAAGGACCTGGGCTACGTGATGGACGCCGTGCGTACCATTCGCCGCGAGCTGGGTGGCCGTGTGCCGCTGATCGGCTTCTCCGGCAGCCCGTGGACGCTCGCCACCTACATGGTCGAAGGCGGCTCGTCGAAGGACTTCCGCAAGACCAAGGCCATGCTCTACGACAATCCCCAGGCCTTGCACGCGCTGCTCGACAAGTTGGCGCAGTCGGTCACTGCTTATCTCAACGGGCAAATCCTGGCCGGTGCGCAGGCGGTGCAGATCTTCGATTCGTGGGGCGGCGCGCTGTCGGCCGCGGCTTACCAGGAGTTCTCCCTGCGCTACATGAAGCAGATCGTAGACGGTCTGATTCGCGAGCATGATGGCCGATGTGTGCCGGTGATCCTGTTCACCAAGGGTGGTGGCCTGTGGCTCGAATCCCTGGCTGACACCGGCGCCGAAGCACTGGGCCTGGACTGGACGTGCGATATCGGCAGCGCCCGTGCCCGTGTCGGTGCCAAGGTTGCCCTGCAGGGCAACATGGACCCGGCGGTGCTCTACGCCAAGCCGGCGGCGATTCGTGCCGAGGTGGCGCGCATCCTGGCTGCTTACGGTGCAGGCAGCGGCCATGTGTTCAACCTTGGCCATGGCATCACCCCGGAAGTCGACCCGGCCCACGCTGGCGCTTTCTTCGAGGCCGTGCACGAGCTGTCCGCGCAGTATCACCAGTAAGTCGCAGCCGAGCGGCCAGGCCTGTCCGCCTGGCCGCTAGCGATCCCCAGCGCGTGGTGCAACAGGGGCCAGGCGCTCCTTGTTCTTGCGCGGTGGAATCAGACGCACGCTGATCACGTTGTCCGTCGTGCCGTGCTCGAACAGGCTGTCGCTGGGTTTGGGTTTGCCGCCGAAGAGCGACGGATTGCCGGAGAATCCCACGGGTTCCAGCGGGATGCCACGCGGGCTGAGATCCAGCTGGCCGTTGCCGTTGCTGTCCTGGAACACCTGTATGGCATACCGGCCGGGCGGCAGATCGCTCAGTCGCAGTGGTGTTTGTGTACCCTGCTGTTCGCGCAGGCTGGGCTGCCAGTCCTGCTGGTCGGCGGGTACCAGCGCCAGGTAAAGCGTTGCCTGATCCTGTTTGCCGTCCACTTCGATCAGCAGGTCGCCTGCCTGGATCGTCTGGCAAAGGAGTAGCGGAACCAATAGGCAAAGTTGGCGCATGCAGGTTACGGTTTGAAGAATTCTCTGTGGCATAATTTGCACATTTTGCAGGGAATGCGCCGCAAATGCGTCATGTTTTAGTCGTCCACTTCTCACAGACTGGCCAATTAGACCGCTTGGCGCAATCGGTCTGTGCGCCGTTGCGCGAGTGCGACGGCATCGAAGTGGATTTCCTGGCGCTGCAACCTGCCCAACCTTTTCCCTTTCCCTGGCCCTTTCTCGGGTTCTTTCGCATCTTCCCGGAAACCGTGCTGATGAAGCCGCAGCCGTTGCTGCCACTGGCCGTGGACGCCGACAAGCGCTACGACCTGGTGATCCTGGCCTATCAGGTGTGGTTCCTCTCGCCCTCGCTGCCCTGCACCAGTTTTCTCGCCTCGCCCGAGGCCGCCCGCTTGCTGAAGAACACGCCGGTGGTCACGCTGATCGGTTGCCGCAACATGTGGCTGATGGCCCAGGAGAAGGTCAAGGCGCGCCTGCAGGCGCTGGGTGCGAAGCTGGTGGATAACGTCGTGCTGACCGATGCCTGCGGTACGGCGGCGAGCTTCCTGGCCACGCCGCTGTGGATGTTCACCGGCCGGCAGAAGCCCTATAGCTGGGTACCGCGCGCGGGTATCGACGAGCGGGAATTGGCGGCAGCCAGTCGTTTCGGCGACGCTATGACGCGTCGGCTACTCGCTGACCAACAGCCCATCGAGACACCGATGCTCGCTGGCTTGGGCGCGGTGAAAGTGGATGAAAAACTGATCGCCAGTGAAAAGGTCGGCAACCGTAGTTTCACCCTGTGGAGCCGACTGCTCTCGGCGCTTGGCCCGCAGCAGAGTCGCCGGCGCGGTGCCGGGCTGGTGCTGTATATCGTGTTTCTGATTTGCCTGATCCTGACCGTGGTGCCGATCACGGCGGTGTTGAAAAAATTGCTGGCGCCGCTGTTCAAGGCGCGTATCCAGCGAGAGAAGGCCTACTTTGCCGGCCCGTCCGGCGAGTGAAGTGACCCGAGGTAAGACCGTGGTAACCCCTGTATTCATCAACCGCATCAGCGCCTGCCTGCCGCACGAGCCCGTGGATAACGAGCAGATGGAAGCGCGCCTGGGTATGGTCGGCGGCAAACCGTCACGCGCGCGCAAGCTGGTGCTGCGCCGCAACGGCATCGTGCAGCGTCACTACGTCATCGACCCGGCGACCGGCGAGCCGAGCATGAGCAATGCGCAGCTCAGCGCCGAAGCGATACGCGGCTTGCAGGGCGAGGGTTTCGAGCTGAGCCAGCTCGATTGCCTGGTGGCCAGCACCTCGTCGCCGGATCAGGTGATGCCGGGCCATGCCGTAATGGTGCACGGCGAGCTGGGCAACCCGTCCTGCGAGGTGGCGACCACGGCCGGTATCTGCCTGTGTGGCATGACCGCGCTGAAATACGCCTGGATGAGCGTGGCCAGTGGCGAGAGCCGCACTGCGGTGGCCTGCGGCTCGGAGGTCGCCTCGACTCTGATGCAGGCGCGCAACTTCAACGCCGAATACGAAAGCCGCGTCGATGAGCTGGAAAAGCATCCGGAGATCGCTTTCGAGAAGGATTTCCTGCGCTGGATGCTGTCCGATGGCGCTGGCGCCGTGCTGCTGCAGGATCGTCCGAATCCGAGCGGTCTGAGCCTGCGCATCGACTGGCTGGATATCTACTCCTTCGCCGACCAGATGCCGCCCTGCATGTATGCCGGTGCCGACATGCAGGACGACACCCTACGTGGCTGGAGCCGCTACGACGCCGACGAGCGCGCGAAGCAGTCGGTGATGGCGATCAAACAGAACGTCAAACTGCTCAACGAAAACATCGTCAAGTACACCGTGGAAGAGGCGCTGCGCCGCATCATGGCGCGGCGCGAGCTGCGTGTGGCAGACATCGACTGGTTCTTGCCGCACTACTCCTCGGAGTTCTTCCGCGAGCCGCTGGCCGTGGGTCTGGCCAATGTCGACTTGCCGATCCCGATGGAGCGCTGGTTCACCAACCTGACCAGCAAGGGCAATACCGGTGCGGCGTCGATCTTCATCATCCTCGAAGAACTGTTCAACGGTGGGCGCTTGCTGAGCGGCCAGCGGCTGCTCTGCTATGTGCCCGAGAGTGGGCGTTTCTCCAGTGCTTTCATGCACCTGACGGTGGTCGGCGATGAAGCTTGACGAGGTTCCCCAGGATCACAGCTCAACCTATGGCGGCCACAGCAAGCTGGTTTACGCCGTGGATGCCAGCGGTCATTACCAGGGCACCCAGAGCGATGGCTGGGAACCTGAGGCCTATTCCACGCTGCTCGCCGTCGCCGAGCTCGAAGCCCAGGAGGCCGAAGCCAGAGAGGGCTGGCAGCGCGGCGAACTGTCACCGCTGAAATGCCTGATGTACCGCTACCGCATGGACGAGCCCGCGCTGGCGCAGATCACCGGCCTGTGGCAATGGCGGGTGCGCCGCCACTTTCGCCCGCAAATATACCGCCGCTTGAGCACTTCGCTGCTGGCGCGCTACGCCGAGGCCTTTGGCCTGACCGTCGACGAGTTGCGTCGTTACCAGAGAGAGTTGCCATGACTGCGTTCGAACACCGCCAGAGCGCCCACTGCGAAAGTGGCGTCATGGCCAGCCTGCTAACCCACGCCGGTCTGCCGATGAGCGAGCCGATGGCTTTCGGCCTGGCGTCGGGTCTGG
>JAEYXX010000062.1 GCA_023431055.1 Pseudomonadota bacterium | reverse complement strand
GCAATAAAAAAGGGGTCGCTTAGCGACCCCTTTTTATCGATTTGGTAGGCACAATTGGACTCGAACCAACGACCCCCACCATGTCAAGGTGGTGCTCTAACCAACTGAGCTATGTGCCTTCGATGGGAGCGCATTCTACGCAGATCTTTTGGGCCGTCAACAAATTTTTTCGCTAACTCACTGAAATAGGCCAATTTTTTATTCGAAGCAGGAACGTTGAATATTTTGCACGGATACTAGCCGGGCATTTTCAACTCAGGTAGCATCGATTCATTCGTAAAAAATAAAGAACAGAGGTTCAAGATGGCGCACACGGCATATCCACAATCCTATTACGCCGCTTCAGCCAACCCCGTCCCGCAACGCCCTGCCCTGCAAGGTGAAGTGGAAACCGATGTGTGCATCATCGGTGCGGGTTACACCGGCCTGTCCACTGCACTATTCCTGCTGGAGAACGGCTTCACGGTCAGTATCGTCGAGGCAGCCAAGGTCGGCTTCGGCGCCTCCGGCCGCAACGGCGGACAGATCGTCAACAGCTACAGTCGCGATATCGACGTGATCGAACGCACGGTCGGCCCCAAACAGGCGCAACTGCTCGGGCAGATGGCCTTCGAGGGCGGCCGCATCATCCGTGAGCGCATCGCCAAGTACGACATCCAGTGCGATCTGAAGGATGGTGGCGTGTTCGCGGCGCTGACAGCCAAGCAGATGGGCCACCTGGAGTCGCAAAAAAAGCTGTGGGAGCGCTACGGCCACAACCAGCTGGAGCTGATGGACGCCAAACGCATCCGTGAGGTGGTGGCCACAGAGAACTACGTCGGCGGCATGCTGGACATGAGCGGTGGCCATATCCATCCGCTGAACCTGGCTCTGGGCGAGGCTGCTGCAGTGGAGTCGCTGGGCGGGGTGATCTATGAGCAATCCCCGGCCACACGCATCGAGCGCGGCGCCAACCCTGTGGTACACACCCCGGAAGGCCGCATCAAGGCCAAGTTCGTGGTGGTCGCCGGCAACGCCTATCTGGGCAACCTGGTGCCGGAGCTGGCCTCAAAGTCGATGCCCTGCGGCACCCAGGTGATCACCACCGAGCCGCTGTCCGACGAGGTCGCTGCCAGCCTGCTGCCGCAGGACTACTGCGTCGAGGACTGCAATTACCTGCTGGACTACTATCGCCTCACGGGTGACAAGCGTCTGATCTACGGCGGTGGCGTAGTCTACGGTGCGCGCGACCCGGCCAATATCGAAGCGATCATCCGCCCGAAGATGCTCAAGACCTTCCCGCAACTGAAGAACGTGAAGATCGATTTCGCCTGGACCGGCAACTTCCTGCTGACCCTGTCGCGCCTGCCGCAGGTCGGCCGTATCGGGGACAACATCTACTACTCGCAGGGTTGCAGCGGTCACGGCGTCACCTACACGCACCTGGCGGGCAAGGTACTGGCCGAAGCCCTGCGTGGTCAGGCCGAACGCTTCGATGCCTTCGCCGGTCTGCCGCACTACCCCTTCCCGGGCGGTCGCCTGTTCCAGGTGCCGTTCAGCGCTATCGGCGCCTGGTACTACACGCTACGTGACAGGCTGGGCGTCTAAGCGACGCTCGAAAAAACGGCGCCCTGGGGCGCCGTTTTCATTTGCTTTCATGGACAGACCGGCAAGGCCTGACACTGCCCGCCTGAACCACTGGCCTTCGGCGGTACAGCGAAGCGGGCATCCTCCGGCGCCAGGCGCTGGGCGCAGGCCTGAGCCTGCTGCGCCTCACGTGCACAGCCCTGCTCGCCCAATAGCTGAGACAGGTTGAACCAGCCCGCGGCGAAACCTGGCTCACGCTTCAGGCTTTCGCGCAGGGCCTGCTCGGCGCCTTTGCGGTCATCATCGGCATAACGGCTATTGCTCAAGGCGAACCAGGGCAATGCCTGTTCCGGCCAGGCCTCGGTAGCGCGGCGATAGGCCCGCCGTGCCGACTGGGCATTGCCGGTTTGCTCGAGATCGTTGGCAGCCTTCATCCAGACGTGCATATCCGCCTGCGCCGGCAGACGCTCCGGCGGCAGGGTCAACACCGCCCAACGACCGCCCCGCGCCCAGGTTCTGTCGAAGCTGGCGAAGCTGTCTTCGAGCCGGCGCGTGGTCGCCGAACGCAGGATCAGCGTGCGCTCGCGACGGTCATAACCCACCACCACCGCGAAGTGCCACTGCGGATAGAAGTCGAACGCCAGGTTCTGCAGCACCAGCACCGGGTTGCCGGCTGCCACTTCTGCCAGTACAGCGTCCAGTCGCGGTTGCAGCGGGTACACCAGCATTTCGTGATTGCGTGCCGCAGCGACCATCTCGACCTGCAGGCTGCCTTCGCGGCTGGGAATGTAGACCTTGTCCTTCAGCGCACCGGGCGTGGTCAGCACGCCACGCTGGTTGAGCATGGTGGCCAAGGCCGCCGGCCCGCACTGATAGGCGTCCTGGGGGAAGAAGGGAACGTCGGTGAGCTCCACCCGTTCAGGCAGGCGTTCGGCCTCCGGTGACAACACCGGAGACCGAGCGCAGGCTGTGAGTAGAACGATCGAAGCGATACAGCAGAGGCGAATCAGCGATTGATGCATTTGACGAAACTGAAGATGTTGGTGGCGCACAGCATATCAGTGATGATGAAGATCACCAGAAACAACACGATAATGCCGACCACACCGGCACCAGCAGGCGCCTGATCCAGCTGCTGATTGAACTGCGCCAGTTCAGCCGGGGTCAGGCTGGCGATACGCGATTCGACCTGCTCGCGATCGACGCCCATGGCCACCAGTTTCTCTTTCACCTGCTCGTCATCGAGCATGGCCATCAGCTGCTCCTGATCCACCTTGTGCTGTTGCTCGGCGATCACCTCATGGGTGCCGATCATCGCCGCGTTGGCGGCGGGAATCTGCACCACCAGCAGCAGGTGGAACAGCGCGCTAATGGCGGCCAGACGACGCATGACGGGGTTCATGGAAATTGTCATTGTGGTTATCTCCTGAGGGACGAGGTAGCCAATAGACAGCATCGCAAGCGCGCAGGTTCAGCCCGATAGTCCGCAGCCGTTCACGTTTCCTGCAGAAGCTGGCTGAGCACCGCACGCAACTTGCCCGGTTTGACCGGCTTGTTCAGCAGCGGAACCCCCAATGCCTGAAGGTCGCGGCGACAGGCATCGCTGCGATCGGCGCTGATGATCAGCGCCGGGATCGGTCTGGAGAATTCGTCACGCAGTTGCTGGATCACCTGACAACCGAGCACCCCGTGATCGAGGTGAAAATCCGCCAGGATCACCTCTGGCGCCCTGCCCTGCAGTTTCTGCAAGGCTTCAGCCAAGTCGACTGCCGTGACTACCTCGCAGCCCCACTGCCCGAGCAGCGCGTCCATGCTATGCAGGATGTCGACTTCATTATCGATCACCAGCAGGCGCCGCCCCGGCAAGGGATTACCCAGCAGCGGCTGCGCCACGGATTGCACCTGGCGTCGTGGAGCCTCCTGCGCCAACGGCACACGAATGCTGAAGACCGAACCGCGCCCCGGCAGCGAGCGCACCTGCACCGGGTAGCCCAGCATGCGCGCGATACGCTCGACGATGGCCAGGCCCAGGCCGACGCCCTTGCGCTCGGCCGCCCGCCCGACCTCCAGTTGACTGAATTCAAGGAAGATCGTGTCCAGCTGATCCGCCGCGATCCCTCGCCCGCTATCCCACACCTGTAGCTCGACGAAAGCGCCACGCCGACGTGCGCCAAGCAGCACGCCGCCACGCTCGGTGTAGCGGCACGCATTACTGAGGAAGTTGCGCAGGATACGTGTGAGCAGGCGGAAGTCGGTGCGTACCGCACAGTCGGTGATGTGCACACGCAGACGCAGGCCACTGGAACTGGCGACGCTGTCGAACTCCGATGCCAGCGGCGCCAGCAGCTCTTCCAGGCGATAGACGTCGACGTCCGGCTTGATCGCAGCCTGATCCAGCTTGGAGATATCCAGCAGATCGGCCAGCAGATCCTCGGCACCCTCCAGGGCCAGATGGCTGCGCTCCACCAGATTGTGCTCGGCGCTCGGCAACTCGCGTTCACGCAAGGTCGAGATCAGCAGGCGCGCGGCATTGAGCGGCTGCAGCAGATCGTGGCTGGCAGCGGCCAGGTACTTGTCCTTGCTGCGGTTGGCTGCCTCGGCGGCGTCGCGCGCCTCACGCAGGGCCAGCTCGATGCGCTCGCGCTCCTCGATCTGCCGCTGCAGGTTGCGATTGGATTCGAGCAGCTCGAAGGTGCGAGCGGCGACGCGACGTTCCAGTTCGTCATTGAGCTGCTGCAGGCGCTTCTGCGCCTGCTTGCGCTCGGTAATGTCGGCGACGAACCCCTCGAAGACGCCATCGCCCTCAGGCTTGAGCAGCAAATTCATCAGCACGTCGATGGTGCTGCCATCGCGCCGGCGCAGGCGCGTTTCGTAGCCGAGCAGAGCCTGGCCCTGGCTCAGGCGCTCACGAATCAGCGTCAGCTCATCGAAGCCGCCAACGAACAGGTGCCGGGCCAGATCGTCCGGCGACCACAATACCTGCTGCGGGTCGTCGTAGCCGAGCATGCGCGCCATCGCCGGATTGGCCGCCAGCACGCCGTCCTGCAGGCTGGCCTGGATGATGCCGTGCACGGCGTGCTCGAACAGCCACTTGTAGCGGTTGCGCTCGGTTTCCAGCTCTTCCAGGCGCGCCAGCAGCTCGGGATAGTGACTCTTGCGCGCCGACTGGCTACCGAGACCGAGCAGCCCGGCCAGCGCTTCGTCAGAGCGCCTCGCCATAGACCACCTCGACGTCGCGCTGGGTCGATTCGCGCGGGTTGGTGAGGATGCACGGGTCGTCCATGGCATGACTGGACAAGAACGGAATGTCCGAAGTACCAACGCCATGCAGGGCCAGCGTTTCACGGAAGCCCACGGCATGCTTGAAGGCGATCAGGTGCTCGACCAGACGCTGGCGAATCTGCGCGTGATTCAGACCACGGCAATCTATGCCGAGGGTTTCGGCGATGACCTTGAAACGCTCCGGCGCGGCGCTGTAGTTGAAGGCCACCACGTGCTCGACCAGCACCGCGTTGCACAGGCCATGCGGCAGATCGAGGAAACCGCCGAGGCTGTGGCTCATGGCGTGCACCGCGCCGAGAATGGCGTTGGAGAAGGCCAGGCCGGCCTGCATGCTGCCGAGCATGATCTTCTCGCGCAGAGCGATATCGCCTGGGTTGGCGATCATCTGCACCAGATTGCCATTGATCAGGCGCATGGCTTCCAGCGCGTGCGGGTCGGTCAGCGGGCCGTGGCCGGTGGAGACGAACGCCTCGATGGCATGCACCATCGCATCGATACCGGTGCAGGCCGACAGGAACGGATCCATGCTCAGGGTGGTTTCCGGGTCGATCAGCGACACGTCCGGCACCACCGCCTTGCTGACGATGGAGAACTTCATCCGCTCCTGCTGATTGGAGATGATCACGAACTGCGAGACATCGGCCGAAGTACCGGCAGTGGTCGGAATCAGGATCAGCGGCGGACTGGGCACGCGAATGGTGTCCACACCTTCGAATTCGAGAATGCTTCGGCCATGGGCGACGACGATGCCGATACCCTTGGCGCAGTCCATCGGGCTGCCGCCACCGACCGCAACGATCACGTTGCAGCCTTCGCTGCGATACAGCTCGGCGCCTTCCATCACCTCTTCCACACGCGGGTTGGGTGAGACCCTGGTGTACAGGCAGTAAGCGATGCCCTGAGCTTGGAGGCTGGCTTCGACGTCACCGGCCCAACCAGCGGCGACCACACCGGGATCGGAGACGATCAGCACCTTGCGCGCGCCGAAGGTCTTGGCGTAATTGCCAACGTTATGCCGGGAACCGGCGCCGAAGATGATCTCCGGCGATACGAACTTACGCAGCTGACTCAAATCATGGCTCATACAACGGCCTGGATCTTGTTGTTATGGAATTGCGCTCAGCCTACTGCATCGCCGGTTTTATGCAATGCGACCTCCGTTCAGATCAGCCGCCGATAGAAGGCGTGTTCGGCGCGCAAGGCCTCGGCCAGATTGGCAGCCTGACGGAAACCATGGCGTTCTTCGGCGAACAGCTGATATTCCACCGGTAAATCTCGACTGCGCAGCGCCTCGACCATAGTTTCGGTCTGGCTTGGCACCACCACGACGTCCAGCGCGCCCTGGAAGAAAATCACCGGTGCCCTGATCCTGTCGGCCTGCAACAGCGGCGTGCGACTTCGATACCGCTCGGCATCCTGCTGTGGGTCGCCGATCAGCCAGTCCAGATAGTCCGCCTCGAACTTGTGAGTAACACGGCGCAGCGCCAGCGGGTCGCTGACGCCATAGAGACTGGCGCCGCCACGCAGCTGCGGCAGTTCGGCCAGCGCTCGCAACGCGCTGAAACCGCCAGCGCTGCCGCCGCGCACGAAGACTCGCTGCGGATCGATACGGCCTTGGTCGGCCAGGGCATCGATGGCGCCGTGAATGTCTTCCACCTCCAGCTCACCCCACTGGCCAGCCAGACGCAGGCGATAGTCGCGGCCGTAGCCACTGCTGCCACGGTAGTTCAGGTCGAGCACGGCAAAGCCGCGCAATGTCCAGAAGACGATGCGCGGATCGAACACCGGGTAGCTGGCTGAAGTGGGGCCGCCATGCAGGAAGATCACCAGTGGTGGAGGCTCGGGCCCATCAATCGGCGCATAGAAAAAACCATGGCAGCGCTCGCCCTCGCCCACCACACAGGTCAACGGCTGCGGCCGTGATAACTGTTCTTCAGCCAGCGGCTGATCGCCCCCGGCCAGCAGCCGCACTGCACCATTGCTGCGGCCTATGGCAAGTACCGCCGGCAGGCGATCCGGCGCAGCGGCGATGCAGTAGAAGTGGCTGGCATCAGCGGCCAGGGAGCGGAAGCGAGTAAAGTTTTCAGCCAGCTGCCGCTCTGCGGCCCCCGCCAGCAGAATGCCGACACCCTGCTCGAAACGGGTCAGCACAAGCGCGTCATTCTCCAATGGTAGATAGGTACGGCCGCCCAGTTGCCAGGGCGCCGGGGCGTGATCGCAGGGAGCGCCCTGAGGTTGCGCTTGCCCATCGACACACCAGGGCTGCCACCAGCCGGCTTCGTCGCTCAGTACCCAGAGCCGGCCCTGCGCATCGAAACGTGGCTGCTGCAGGGCCTGATCGCTGTCCTGCCCGGCCAGCACGCGGGTGCGTTCGCCGGACTCGCGCTGGCACAGGCGCGTAGCGACCCAGGGCTGGTAGGGGCGATCCCATTCGATCCAGGCCAGACGCTGGCCAGTGGAGTCAGCCACCGGCGCGGCATAGAAGTCCGCGCCCTCGATCAATACCTGGCGATGACCGCTGAGACCGATACGCACCAGGCGATGCACGACCGCGCCCGCCTCGTGACTTTCCTCCACCGCCAGCAGCGCCCGCCAGGCGGGCACGAAGGACAAATCGCCGTAGCGGCAATTGACGCGATCCGTGAGCGGCTGTGGCTCATTGTTAGTAGGAACGGTTGGGCGGCATTCCGCTTCAGCCGCGAAGAGCTTGGGCTCAACAGAAATCGCGGCTGAAGCCGCTCCTACGGAACTACACGCAATCTCCAGGTGGTAAATCTGCTGATCACGCTCGTTGACGAAGGCCACACCCTGATCTGTGGCGCAGCACGCGCCACCACCGTACTCATAGACGCGGCTGCGCACGGAGAACCCCGGCGGCGTCAGCTCGCGCACCACCCCGTCGCGACAGAAGAACAGCCCACACCGCGCCAGCCCGGGATCGAATGCCACCCACAGCACGCCGCCATGGGCAACGTGCAGCTCGGCAAAATCGGTGCTGGCGGCCGCGGCCTGTTCGGCGCGCCAGATCGAGTCCGGGTCGCTCACGCCTTGCATATGATCCGCGAGGCCTTCTCGTTGCGGTACTGCAGGGCATCCAGCCCCAGCGGCGCCTCATCGGCCTGGCGGCGCGCGGCGAGAATCACCTCATGGTGCACCGACTTGCTGCACACCGGGTCGGCGTTGCTGGCATCGCCGGTGAGCATGAAGGCCTGGCAGCGGCAGCCACCGAAATCCTTGTGCTTCTCATCGCAGCTGCGGCAGGGCTCGGGCATCCAGTCGTCGCCGCGGAAGCGGTTGAAGCCGAAGGAATGCCGCCAGATATGTTCGACGCTGTGCTCGCGCACATTGGGAAACTGCACCGGCAACTGCCGAGCGCTGTGGCAAGGCAGCGCCGTGCCGTCCGGAGTGATGTCGAGAAACAGATTGCCCCAACCGTTCATACAGGCCTTGGGGCGCTCCTCGTAGTAGTCAGGAGTGACGAAGATCAGCTTGCACGGGTGGTTCTCGGCCGCCAGTTTGTCGCGCCACTGATTGGTGATGCGCTCGGCGCGCTCCAGCTGCGCACGGGTTGGCAGCAATCCAGCGCGGTTGAGCTCGGCCCAGCCGTAGAACTGGCAGGTAGCGAGTTCGACGAAGTCCGCCTCCAGCTCCAGGCACAGCTCGATGATGCGCTCGATGTTGTCGATGTTGTGCCGGTGGGTGACGAAGTTGAGCACCATCGGGTAGCCGTGAGCCTTGACCGCACGGGCCATGGCCAGCTTCTGCGCGAAGGCCTTCTTCGAGCCGGCCAGCAGGTTGTTCACCTCCTCGTCGGCGGCCTGGAAGCTGATCTGGATATGGTCCAGCCCGGCATCGGCAAACTCGGCGATACGTGCTTCGGTCAGGCCGATACCGGAGGTGATCAGGTTGGTGTAGTAGCCCAGGCCGCGCGCCGCCGCGATCAGCTCGGCCAGATCCTGACGCACCAGCGGTTCGCCGCCGGAAAAGCCCAGCTGCGCCGCGCCGAGCTCACGGGCCTGGCGAAACACCTCGATCCACTCGGCGGTGCTGAGTTCGGCACCCTGCTTGGCGAAGTCCAGCGGATTGGAGCAGTACGGGCACTGCAGCGGGCAACGATAAGTCAGCTCGGCCAGGAGCCAAAGCGGTGGCCCTGGTTCATGACCTGCTTTAGCGAAGCTCGATCCAGAACTGTGCATGGGCCACCTCGATAAAGGCCAGGATGTCTTCGTCGATGCCGGGCACATCGGGGAAGCGCTGGTGCAGGTTGTCGATGATCTCGGCCACCGAACGCTTGCCATCGACCTGCTGGAGAATCTCACCGGCGCTGTCGTTGAGCTTGATCATGCCTTCCGGATACAGCAGCACATGGCAGCCCTGCGCCGGTTCGAACTGCAGGCGAAAGCCCCGGCGAATCATCGGCACGTGATGCGAAGTCAGAGTGGTCATCTCGGGCGCTCCAGTCAATCCGCTCACAGCTCGACTCCCCTATGCCAGACACGCTCGGCCGTCACCGTGTGATACGGCGGGCGCTCCAGTTCGTAGGCCATGCTCATGGCGTCGAGCATGCTCCACAGCACATCCAGCTTGAACTGCAGGATATTCAGCATACGCTCCTGAGCCTCACGGGTGCGGTAGTGCTCGAGGGTGATGCGCAGGCCATGCTCGACGTCGCGCCGCGCCTGGCTCAGGCGATTGCGGAAGTAGTCGTAACCGGTCGCATCGATCCACGGATAGTGCTGCGGCCAGGCGTCCAGGCGCGACTGGTGGATGGTCGGGGCGAACAGTTCGGTCAGCGAGCTGCTGGCCGCCTCCTGCCAACTGGCGCGGCGAGCGAAGTTGACGTAGGCGTCGACGGCGAAGCGCACGCCGGGCAGCACCAGCTCCTGCGACAGCACCTGCTCGCGGTCGAGGCCGACGGACTCGGCCAGGCGCAGCCAGGCCTCGATACCGCCCTCCTCACCCGGTGCACCGTCATGATCGAGGATGCGCTGAATCCACTCGCGCCGCGTTTCGCGATCCGGACAGTTGGCGAGGATCGCCGCATCCTTGAGCGGAATGTTGACCTGATAGTAGAAGCGGTTGGCCACCCAGCCCTGAATCTGCTCGCGGGTGGCGCGCCCTTCGTACATGGCGCGATGAAACGGATGATGGATGTGGTACAGCGCGCCCTTGGCGCGCAGCGCCTGCTCGAACTCGGCAGGTGTCATGGCAGCTTGGCTCATCAGAACTCCCCGGTGCGCACAGCCTACAAAACGATGCTCATGCCATCGAACGCGACCTCGATGCCGTGGGCGTCCAGTTCGGCACGCTCGGGCGAATCCAGGTCGAGAATCGGGTTGGTGTTGTTGATATGGATAAGGATCTTGCGTGCGGTCGGCAGGCCGTCGAGCAACTCGATCATCCCGCCGGGACCGCTCTGGCAGAGGTGGCCCATCTCGCTGCCGAGCTTGTCGCCCACCTCGCACACGCGCATCTCGTCGTCGCGCCACAGCGTGCCGTCCACCAGCAGGCAGTCGGCGCGGCGCATCCAGCCCAGCAGTTGCTCGTCCACCTGGCCCAGGCCGGGGGCGTAGAACAAGGTCCCGCCCGTGCGCTGGTCCTCGATGAACAAGCCGATGTTGTCGCCCGGATGCGGATTGCCGCGATGCGGCGAATACGGCGGCGCGCTGCTGCGCAGGGCGATGGCGGTGATGCTCAGCCCCGGGCAGGCGGGGATGGTGAACGGCTTGGCGTCCAGCTCGATCAGCCGGTGCTGCAGGCCGCCGTTCCAGTGGCTGAGCATGTTGAACAGGGGAAAGCCGGTGGTCAGGTCCTGATGGACCATCTCGGTACACCAGACCTGATGCGGGCAGCCTTCGCGCAGGGTCAGCAGGCCCGTGCAATGGTCGATCTGGCTGTCGAGCAGGACGATGCCGGCAATCGCCGTGTCGCGCAGCTTGCGCGCCGGCTGCAGCGCCGGGAAGGCTTCGATCTGCGCGCGAATGTCCGGCGAAGCGTTGCACAGGATCCACTGCTCGCCTTCGTCGGAGATGGCGATGGACGATTGCGTACGTGGCTGCGCGCGCAGGGTGCCGGCGCGCACACCACGGCAGTTGCGGCAGTTGCAGTTCCACTGGGGGAAACCGCCGCCGGCGGCGGAACCGAGAATCTGGATTTGCATGGCGGATTACCAGGGGGATGCCCCGGACGGGCCGGGGCCAGGAGCGATCAGCGGTTGGCGAAGTACATAGTCACTTCGAAGCCAATACGCAGGTCGGTGTATGCGGGTTTAGTCCACATGGTGCGGTCCTCTTTTTATGGCGCCGGGGCATTCCGGCACCCTCATTAAGCCCCCGCCAGGCAAGAGGCCAAATGGTACTTTGGGATGAATCGGCACTGGCATTGGTAGGTGACGCTATCAGTAGGCACGACTCACGCCCGGAAGGTTCCTGCCATCGCCCGGCCTGAAACATGCCTCAATACAAAAGCACTTGGCGGAGTGTGGACGGCGCATTCGCGTTCAGGCTGAGCGCGATGTCGTCAACATCGCGGATAAATCCGCCCCTACCGGTCAGGCGCCGTTTCTGTAGGAGCGGATTTATCCGCGATCTCGCTCAAGCAGAGGCAGAGCCAAACCTCATCGCCAATAAAAAACGCGGCCGAAGCCGCGTCGCGATAAGGATCTGCTGCCGTTCAGGCCCATGGCTGCCTGCAGATCCACCCGGATAGGGTTGTTCGCCTGGCAAGAGGCGGCGCGCCGGAGCGAGCGCGCCGCCGTTGGGATGCATCAGAACTCAGAAGAAACCGAGAGGATTGATGTCATAACTCACCAGCAGGTTCTTGGTCTGCTGGTAGTGGTCGAGCATCATCTTGTGGGTTTCACGGCCGACCCCGGACTTCTTGTAGCCGCCAAAGGCGGCATGCGCCGGGTACAGGTGGTAGCAGTTGGTCCATACACGGCCGGCCTTGATCGCACGGCCCATGCGGTAGGCGACGTTCATGTCGCGGCTCCACACGCCGGCGCCGAGGCCGAACTCGGTATCGTTGGCAATGGCCAGGGCTTCGGCTTCGTCCTTGAAGGTGGTCACACCGATCACCGGGCCGAAGATCTCTTCCTGGAACACGCGCATCTTGTTGGTGCCCTTGAGCAGGGTCGGCTGGATGTAATAGCCGCTGGCAAGGTCTCCTTGCAGTTGCTCGGCCGCACCGCCGGTGAGCACCTGGGCGCCTTCCTGCTGAGCGATTTCGAGGTAGCTGAGGATCTTGTCGAACTGCTGCTGCGAGGCCTGGGCGCCGACCATGGTCTCGGTGTCCAGCGGGTTGCCGCGCTTGATCTGTTTGACCTTCTTCATCACCTCGGCCATGAAGGCGTCGTAGATCGACTCCTGCACCAGTGCGCGCGACGGGCAGGTGCACACCTCGCCCTGGTTGAAGAAGCCCAGCACCAGACCTTCGGCGGCTTTCTCGATGAAGGCCGGCTCGGCGTTCATGATGTCGGCGAAGAAGATGTTCGGCGATTTGCCGCCCAGCTCGACAGTGCTCGGGATGATGTTCTCGGCTGCGCACTTCATGATGTGCGAACCCACTGGAGTCGAACCGGTAAAGGCGATCTTGGCGATGCGCTTGCTGGTGGCCAGCGACTCACCGGCTTCGCGGCCGAAGCCCTGAACGATGTTGAGCACGCCCGGCGGCAGCAGGTCGCCGACCAGCTCGATCAGCACGGTGATGGAGAACGGCGTCTGCTCGGCCGGTTTGAGCACGATGGCGTTGCCGGCAGCCAGAGCCGGCGCCAGCTTCCAGGCGGCCATCAACAGCGGGAAGTTCCACGGGATGATCTGTCCGACCACGCCCAGTGGCTCGTGGAAGTGATAGGCCACGGTGCCGTCGTTGATCTCGGCGGTGCTACCCTCCTGGGCGCGGATGCAGCCGGCGAAGTAGCGGAAGTGGTCGGCAGCCAGCGGCACGTCGGCATTCAGCGTCTCGCGCACCGGCTTGCCGTTATCCCAGGTTTCGGCCACGGCGAGCAGTTCGAGGTTGGCTTCGATGCGGTCGGCGATCTTCAGCAGGATGTGCGAACGCTCCTGCACGCTGGTGCGGCCCCAAGCATCGGCGGCGGCATGTGCGGCATCCAGCGCCTTGTCGATATCGGCGGCGTTGGAGCGAGGAAATTCGCCGATCACCGAGCCATCGACCGGGCTGGTGTTGCTGAAGTACTGGCCGCTGAGCGGGGCGACAAACTCACCGCCGATGTAGTTGCCGTAGCGTGGTTTGAGGGTGACGACGGCGCCTGCGGTACCCGGTTTCGCGTAAATCATGATGCTGACCTCTCTTGTTGTCGGAGCCCGCTGCCAATCGGGGAAGCGAGTCATGGTTCGATCTTAGGAAGCCGCTGAAAACCTCGGTATGCGCCCATGGCACAGATCGCCTAGTCATTTGGTAGTAGAGCGGCGAGCGGTCTGGCACGGGTCATTTGGCAGTGAGGTAGCAGGGCTGCGAAGGCTAAAGGCTAGACCCGTTCGCTTCGCCTTGCGTTCCCGAAGGCGAAAATTCGTCCGTGACATTTCGAAGCAGCCCGTAGCCCGCCGACAGGAGCCGGAAACGACGATGGCCGGACAGAGTCCGGCCATCGTCTGTCACATCAACCGATCAGCGCTTGGCCACCAGTTCCTTCGGCAGCTTGAAGGTCCACAGCATGCCGCCCTGGTTCAGATGCTTGACGCGCTTGGCGACCTCGCCGCCCCACAGCGGTACCGCACCACCCCAGCCGGACAGCACCGAGACGTACTGCTCGCCGTCCATCTCCCAGGTGACCGGCGAGCCGATCACGCCCGAGCCGGTCTGGAATTCCCAGACCTTCTCGCCGGTTTTGGCGTTGAAGGCCTGCAGGTAGCCTTCCGGGTTGCCGGTGAATACCAGGTTGCCCTTGGTGGTCAGCACCCCGCCCCACAGCGGTGCGTAGTTCTTGTGGCGCCAGACTTCCTTGCCGGTCTTCGGATCGATGGCACGCAGCACGCCGATGTAGTCCTCGTTCAGCGGCTTGATGGTGAAGCCGGCCCCCAGGTAGGCGGCGCCCTTCTTGTAGGCGATGTCTTCGTTCCAGATGTCCATGCCCCACTCGTTGGACGGTACGTAGAACAGACCGGTGTCCTGGCTGTAGGCCATGGGCATCCAGTTCTTCGCGCCGAGGAAGGCCGGTGCGGAGAATACGCTCGTGCCCTTCTCCGCCGCACTCGGCGAACCCGGACGGTTGCTGTCGTCGTAGATCGGTCGGCCGTTCTTGTCCAGGCCCTTGGCCCAGGTGATCTTGTCGACGAACGGGAAGCCACGGATGAACTTGCCGTTGGTGCGGTCGAGCACGTAGAAGAAACCGTTACGGTCGGCGGTGGCTGCCGCCTTGATGGTCTTGCCGCCTTCCTGATAGTCGAAGGAGATCAGCTCGTTGACGCCGTCGAAGTCCCAGCCGTCGTGCGGGGTGGTCTGGAAGTGCCACTTGATGCTGCCGTCGTCCGGGTTCAGTGCCAGGCGCGAGGACGAGTAGAGGTTGTCGCCAGGACGCAGGTGCGAGTTCCACGGCGCCGGGTTGCCGGTGCCGAAGAACAGCAGGTTGGTGTCGGCATCGTAATAGCCGCCCAACCAGGGCGCGGCGCCGCCAGTCTTCCACAGGTCGCCCGGCCAGGTCTTGCCGGCCTCGCCACCACTGATGCCATTCTCGACAGCCTTGCCGTCCTTGTAGACGTAGCCCATGTGACCTTCGACGGTCGGGCGACTCCAGAGCAGCTCACCGTTCTTCGGGTCAAAGGCTTCGATCTTGCCGACCACGCCGAACTCGCCACCGGAGACGCCGGTGATCAGCTTGCCGTTGACCACCAGCGGCGCCGCGGTGATGGAGTAACCCGCCTTGTGATCGGCGACGTTCTTGCGCCATACCACCTTGCCGGTGTCCTTGTTCAGCGCCACCAGCTTGGCGTCGAGGGTGCCGAAGATCACCAGGTCGTCATACAGGGCGACGCCCCGGTTGATCACGTCGCAGCAGGGACGGATATCGTCCGGCAGGCGCGCTTCGTACTGCCACAGCTCACGCCCGGTGCGCGCATCGACGGCGAACACCCGCGAGTAGGAAGCGGTGACGTACATCACTCCGTCCTTGATCAGCGGCTGCGCCTGCTGACCACGCTGCTTCTCGCCACCGAAGGACATGGTCCAAACCGGGCGCAGTTCCTTGACGTTCTGCTCGTTGAGTATGCTCAGCGGGCTGTAGCGCTGGCCCTGCAGGCCGAGACCGTTGGTGACGATCTGGTCGGTGGTGGTGGCGTCCTTGAGAATCTCGGCGTCGGTGACCGCCAGCGCGGCGGCGGACGGCAACAGCATGGCGGCACAGAGTGCGGTGAGGAGGAAAGGCTGGCGAAGACCGGCGTGTTTCATTGCGGCTACCTCTGCGGGTTCATTGTTATTGCCGGGAAATTTTCCCGGTCTGCCGCAAATTCTTGGCTCGCACAGGCCACCCAACAATTGCACCCCCAGCCGATTTTCCTCGTTCCTTGGTAGCAATACCTGCCGTACCCGCCCCTGGACAGATCGCCGCAAGTAGCAACCAGGCGCCACCAAAAGCCCATGGTGCAGGAATGACGCGGCCCGTAGAAAGGCACCTCCCAACCATAAGGAGAATGCCCATGGGACGCGTACTGCTCGCACTGCTACTGGCCGCGTTGCTTGGCCAGGCGCAGGCCGAAAGCCTGAAGATTGGCCTCAACTATCCGCGAACCGGCAACTACAAGGATGAAGGCCTGGAACTGCGCCGCGGCGCCCTGCTCGCCGTCGAGGCGCTCAACCGGCAAGGGGGCCTGCTCGGCCAGCCGCTGGAGCTGCTCAGCGAGAACACCGACTCCGATGCGGCCCAGGCCACACGCAACGTCGACCACTTCGCCAGCCAGGGTGCACGCATGGTCTTTGGCGGCGCCACCAGCGAAGAGGCCATCGCCGCTGGGCAACGGGCCCGCGAGTTGGGTCTGCTGTATTTCGCCACCCTCGGTTACGCCAACGAAGTCACCGGCCAGGCAGGCCAGCGCTACCTGTTTCGCGAATCCGGCAGCGCCTGGATGAGTGCGCGGGTGCTCGGCGAGTACCTGTCCTGGCATCTGCCGCGCCAGCGTTATCACTACATCGTCATCGACGATGCCTGGGGTCGCAGCATCGAGCAGACCCTGCGCCTGGCCACCGGCAGCGCTGACCGTGCCCGTCATGGCCGCAGCGCCCTGCCCCCCGGCCCGTTGCGCCGCGAGCAATACCGCGCCGCCATGGACAAGGCTGCGGCGAGCGGTGCCGACGTGCTGGTCCTGGCGCTACTCGGCGACAACCTGCAACGCAGCATGCGCATGGCTCACAACATGGGCCTGAAGCAGCGCATGCAGATCATCGTGCCGAACCTGACCAAGAGCCTGGTCCAGCAGGTTGGCCCGCAGGTAATGGAAGACGTGATCGGCACCGAAACCTGGACCTGGGACACCCCGAAACTGGAAAACAGCGAGGCCGGCCAACGCTTCGTCGAACGCTATCTGCGCGAGCATCAGGAGTATCCGGGCGGTACCGCGGCCTCTGCCTACACCGTCGTCCGGCAATGGGCCGATGCAGTCAGGCGTAGCGCCAGCACCGACGCCGAAACCCTGATCACCGCACTCGAAGGCCACCGCTACCAGTTGCTCAAGGACGAGCAGCAATGGCGCGACTTCGACCATCAGAATCTGCAGAGCATCTACGCCGTGCGCGTGCGCAAGCGTGACCAGATCATGCGTGACACCCTCAAGCAACATTACTTCGAGATCATCCACCGCATGAGCGGCGAACAGGCCGCGCCCAGCCATGACGAATGGATCCAGGAGCGCGGCGAAGTGCTCAGCCTGCAGTGACCTCCGTCACCAAGCAGGCTGTACAGGTTCCGCGAAGATTGCGGCGGCCCCGGCTTTGCCCGACACTTGGCCGCCTGCACATTCTGACCGGAGACGCCCGTGCCCCATCCTCGCCAGGAAATTCTCAACCATCCCGATGCACTGGACTGCACGGTCTATCGCCCGGACGAGCAGGACCCGGATGCCGAAGAGCAGGACCTGGGCGACGGCAAGGTGCTGATCACCGGCGCCTTCGAGCCGCCGCAGGATTGGGATGCGCACCAGCGCGAGGACTACTACGGCGAAGAAGACCCCACCCACTTCGTCAGCGCCCATATCGAATGCCTGGCCAAGCCGGCGACTCGGGACTTCTTCATGCCCGAGAGCGGTGATTATGTGGCCGTGCAGTCCAGGCTGGGCGAAGTGGTTATGTATTACGTCTACGACCACGAAGAGACCGAGCAAGGTCGCCATTACGTACTGATTCGTGACGACGAAGAGCTGTAGCCCCAGACGTAATGTGGGAGGCGCTTCAGCGGCGACACTTTCTATACGCAAGTCGCGGCTAAAGCCCCTCCCACAGGAGCTGCCTGTAGCCCGGATGAAATCCGGGGATAGCGAGCATATTTCCCCCGGATTTCATCCGGGCTACGAAGCTGCTGCTCCTGCAGAAGCCCGCTTGCCAGCGATAAAGCCAACCGGCCAACTCCATCGCCCGCAAGCGGGCTCCTACGGGGTGGTATCCACCCGCCCCATAGCGTTGCGCTCGTAGCGCGGGTACAGATGGCTAACGCTGCGGATCAGCTCATAACGCGACAGGTTGACCTGGGCGAAGCGATCGGGGATCGGCGCACGAATCAGTTCGTTCATCTCCGCGCCCTGCTCTGCCCCCTGACGCAGCAAGCCATCGAGCCAGCCCAGGTAATCACGCATCTGCACGAACGGCGCCGCATCAGTGGTCACCGGGCCATGGCCGGGCACGATCTGCTTCCATGACATTGCTTCGAGCCGGTCCAGATCGGCCAGCCACACGTCCAGCCCGGGGCTGTTCGGCGTGGTCAGCGCGCGCTGGTAGAACAGGATATCGCCGGCGAACAGCACGCCCGTGCGCTCATCCAGAATCGCCAGGTCGGCGCCGGTATGCCCCCGTAGCGCCAGCAGTTGCAGGCGCCTACCGCCAATTTCCAGCGTGCCCTCCTGCACCTCCTCGTTGGGCAACACCACCTCGGTGCCGCGCATCCAGTCGCCGACCAGACGGTACATGTTCTCCGCCATGACATCGCCCTGTTCGGCCAGCAACCGGGTGGTCTCGGGCAATGCCGCGATGCGCACCCCGGCGAAAGCCTGGTTGCCCAGCACATGATCGGGGTGATGGTGGGTCAGCAACACGCGCAGCACCGGCTTGCCGGTGGTTTTCTCGATGTTCTGGCGCAGCGCCTCGCCGTAGCGACGCGACGGCCCGGTGTCGATCACCACCACGCCGTCTGCGGTTTCGATAAAGCCGACGTTGACGATATTGCCGCCGTTTTCCGCCGCGAAATTATCGGTACTGCCCTCCAGCAACCAGACACCCTCGGCGATCTGTCGGGGTTGCAGGTGGTAGTCGAGCGCCTGGGCAAACCCGGTACCGAGAGCCAGCAGAAACAGTATCCAGCGCATGCTTTTCTCCTCGAAATCTGCCTGAGCCGCGAGCTTCGCCCCGAGGCGGGGCTCCTACAGACTGGGCGAGCATTGTTGGTTCTTGTAGGAGCCGCGCCGCGGCGAATAGAACCGTCGTCAGAACGCGGCCCGGAATTCGTTGCCGTTGTTGTCGCGCAACCACAGCTCGGCCTGCCGGTCGCCGCGCAGATCGAAGGTCAGCGTCGGGTTCTCGCTAACCGCTGGGAACAGCTCGATACGCCCCAGCACCTGGCCATCGGTATCGCGCAACTCGGCTTGCTCGATATAGAACTCGGGGATACCGCCGACCAGGCCGTTATCCATCGGGTGCGACACCTGCAGGCGCAGGCGGCTGTCCTCACCGCGCACGAAGCGCTTGCCCAGTACCTGACCCAGGCGCTCCTCCCAGCCGGCCTCGGCGCGCACCACGCTGGGCGCGGTGCAACCGCCGCCTGCTGCTTCGACGCGAGCCGAGCCGATATGCCAGACGCCATCGTCGGTGAGCACCGCCGCGCGAATCGGCGTGGCCTGCTCGACACGGATGCGAATGGCCAGGCTCGGCTCCAGATGCTCACCGGGGGCGAAGTCGAGAATACGCGGGATCGGATTGAGCTCGGCCCAGGCGAGAATGCGCTTGACCTTGCCGCGGTAGGCGCTGGCGTCGATCTGGATCGGCACCTGGCGCGCATCCTCGGCGAACGGCGGTACCTCGAGGCGAACCTTGTCGTCGAAGACGAAGGTCTCACCGTTGAGCAGACGCTGGTGGTAGTAGTCCCACATCACCGAGGTGACCGGATCGGGCGCGGCGGCCCTTGCTTCCCAGGCCCAGGTAAACAGGGCCAGCAACATCAGGCTACGCCAATCCATCGCCCACCTCCGGCTCGACTCTTATTGGTATTGTTCCGGCTTCTCAAAGCGCAGCCCGTAGCGCGCGTACAGGCGTTCGAGCGAGCCGTCGAGAATCAGGTTTTCCAGCTGTTCTTCCAGGGCATAGGCCAGTTGCCGATTGGTTTCGTGCACCGCCATGCCGATTTCCCAGATCTGCCGACCCATGTCCGGGTAGGCGTTCTCGGCCAGTGCCAGTTGCGGGTCATCGGCCTCGTGCAACAGCCAGTCCACCTCGCCACGCAGCGCCATCACCGCATCCACTTCACCACCCTGCATGGCCGCAAAAGCCAGCTTCGGCGTTGGGTAATGGCGGGTTTCCTGGCTGAGCAGGCCGTCCTGCACCGAACTCAGGTAGAACGACGGCACACTCTCCACCTCGACACCCACCGGATGCTGGCGCAAGGCATGAATGCTCGGCACCTCGGGCAGACGACGACGGTCGAACGCCAGTTGCCAGCGCTCACGCTGATAGGGGCCGAACATCACCACGAGCTCGTTGACCAGCTCACCCAGCTCGTTGCGCATCTGCGCGTAGTCGCGGTCGTAAGGCACACGCAGCATCACATCGGCCAGTTGGCCCTGCGCAGTCACCCGGCCACGCCAGATGTAGTCGCGCAGATCATCATCGAGCTTTTCACCCGGCGGCGCCCACATCACTTCCAGCTTCAGCCCAAGCCCTTCGGCCAACGCCTTGGCCAGCTCGTAGTCGACGCCACGCGGCTGACCGTCCTGCTCGTAGCTGTAGGGCGGGAAGTTCTGGTACAGCGCCACGCGCAGGGTGCCCGACTCGGTGATGCGGTCGAAGTCGCGCACCTGCGCCTGGGCCGTACCCAGGAAAAACAGCAGGCCACACAGGAGGATCAGCCGGCGCATTGCGCGAGCGCTTATGAAGAAATCGTCGCGAGCGATGGCAGGTCGCGCTGGGCCTGCGCGCAGCAAGCGGAATGTATTGAAATACATGAGCATTGCGAGCACCGCCGGAGCGCGAGATGCCGAGCGCAGCAGATTTATCATCAAGCGCTTACTCCTCGACGTGCACGCTCTCCAGGTAGGTACGCACCGCCCACAGCGCTTCCTGGCTGAGGAAGTCGGCCATCTTCGGCATGTACACGCGGCCATCGCGCACCGCACCGTTGATCACCCGTTCCTTGTACCACTCGTCACCCATGGCACCCAGCTCGAGCAGGCGCAGGTCCGGGGCGATACCGCCGGACTTGGCTTCCAGGCCGTGGCAGGCGGCGCAGTTCTGGTTGTAGGCAGAAGAGCCGATCTCGATGGCGCGCGGGTTGTCGCGATAGGGGTTCTCGTCCAGCCATTCCTCACCGAGCGGTTCCAGGCCATCGGTGTTCACCGCCTGCGGTACCACATCACCGTGCGCCCAGAGGTTGGTCGATGCGGCGAGCAACAGCAGCGCCAGGGTGGATTGGATCTTCTTGTTCATGGCTAGGACCTCATCTAATGCACGCAATACAGCCCATACAGAGCTCGTGGCGACCATCTTAGAAAGGCCGCGCAACGCGCCGAATGCTGCTTTGGTGGTCGCGTTCTAGTCCCTTGGTAGTAGGGCTTGTGAGGGGGTGTTGGCGATGCCTTGGCAGCAAGGCCAAGTCATGCCCCGGCCGGGAAATCCTCCCGGTAAAGGCGGGAGTTTTTCCGTAGGCGCGAAGGTGGCCGGGTACCACCATCGACTTGCCACTGCGGCGATCACTTTCTTCAACGGGAAGCACAACCATGACAACAAGAAACCTACCCAGCACCCCGCGTCCCCTGGCGCTTGCCCTGATGCTGGCCGGCGGCCTGGCGCTTAGCCAGGGCGCGCTCGCCAAGCCGGTCACCTGGGAAGACATTGCCAACGACCACACCACCACCACCAACGTGCTGCAGTACGGCATGGGTACCAACGCCCAGCGCTGGAGCCCGCTGGCTCAGGTGAACGCCGACAACGTGTTCAAGCTGACTCCGGCGTGGAGCTATTCCTTCGGCGACGAGAAGCAGCGCGGCCAGGAATCGCAGGCCATCATCCACGACGGTGTGGTCTACGTGACCGGCTCTTACTCACGCGTGTTCGCCCTCGACGCCAAGACCGGCAAGCGCCTGTGGACCTACAGCCACCGCCTTCCCGACGACATCCGCCCATGCTGCGACGTGGTCAACCGCGGCGCCGCCATCTATGGCGACAAGATCTACTTCGGCACCCTCGATGCCCGCGTCGTGGCGCTGAACAAGGACACCGGCAAGGTCATCTGGAACAAGAAGTTCGGCGACCACGCCGCCGGCTACACCATGACCGGCGCGCCGACCATCGTGAAGGATGGCAAGACCGGCAAGGTGCTGGTCATCCACGGCAGCTCCGGCGATGAGTTCGGCGTGGTCGGCAAACTCTTCGCCCGCGATCCGGATACCGGCGAGGAAGTCTGGATGCGCCCGTTCGTCGAAGGCCATATGGGCCGCCTGAACGGCAAGGACAGCACCCCGACCGGCGACGTCAAGGCGCCGAGCTGGCCGGATGATCCCAACCACCCGACCGGCAAGAAGGAAGCCTGGAGCCAGGGCGGCGGTGCCCCGTGGCAGAGCGCCAGCTTCGATGCCGAGACCAACACCATCATCATCGGCGCCGGCAACCCGGCACCTTGGAACGGCTGGGCGCGCACCAGCGACGGCGGCGACCCCAAGGACTACGACAGCCTGTACACCTCCGGCCAGGTCGGCGTCGACCCCACCACCGGTGAAGTGAAGTGGTTCTACCAACACACCCCGAACGACGCCTGGGACTTCTCCGGCAACAACGAGCTGGTGCTGTTCGATTACAAGGACAAGGACGGCAAGGTCACCAAGGCCACCGCCCACGCCGACCGCAACGGCTTCTTCTACGTGGTCGACCGCAGTAACGGCAAGCTGAAGAACGCCTTCCCCTTCGTCGACAAAATCACCTGGGCCAGCCACATCGACCTGGAAACCGGTCGCCCGGTGGAGAATCCGGGGCAACGCCCGCCGAAGCCCAAGCCTGGTGAAACCAAGGGTGAAGTGGTCGAAGTCTCCCCGCCCTTCCTCGGCGGCAAGAACTGGAACCCGATGGCCTACAGCCAGGACACCGGCCTGTTCTACGTCCCGGCCAACCACTGGAAGGAGGACTACTGGGCCGAGGAAGCTACCTACAAGAAGGGCTCCGCCTACCTGGGCATGGGCTTCCGCATCAAGCGCCTGTATGACGACCACGTCGGCATCCTGCGCGCGATGAATCCGACCACCGGCAAGGTCGCCTGGGAACACAAGGAGCGCCTGCCGCTGTGGGCCGGGGTGCTGGCCACCAAGGGTGGCCTGGTATTCACCGGCACCGGCGACGGCTACTTCAAGGCCTTCGACGCCAAGAACGGCAAGGAGCTGTGGAAGTTCCAGGTCGGCACCGGAATCATCTCCCCGCCCGTTACCTGGGAACAGGACGGCGAGCAGTACATCGGCGTAACCGCCGGCTACGGCGGTGCCGTACCTCTCTGGGGGGGCGACATGGCCGACCTGACCAAGCCGATTGCCCAGGGTGGTTCCTTCTGGGTGTTCAAGCTGCCGAGCTGGGACAAGACCACTGCCAAACGCTAAAGGCTGAATGCATGGCGCACCCCGGGGTGCGTCATGCACACCAGCTTCTTGCCATGGGCATTCGATCAGGGGGCGCGCAGCGCCCCCTACCCCTGCTCCCCACCGTATTCGCGTAACAGCGGCTGGGCGTCATTGCACATCGGCCGCGAAGCGAATCAGGTAACCAACCCGAGGACTCGCCATGAACTACCTGCCCCTGCTTATTCCGGTTCTGCTGCTGGTAATCGGCAGCCACGCCATCGGCGCCGAGACCGACGGCGTGCCACAGATCAACGGCTGCCGTATCGAACCTGACAGCCAATGCCCCAACGCCAACCTGCGCGGCGCCGACCTGCGCAACCTCGACATGCGCCGCATGAACCTGTCCGGTGCTGACCTTTCCGGCGCTGACCTGCGTCACGCCACGCTGAACCTGGCCAACCTGGAAAAAGCCAAGCTGCGTGGCGCCAACCTGACCCGCGCCAGCCTGCAACAAAGCAACCTGCGCCTGGCCGACCTGTCTGGCGCCAACCTGGTGGCCATCAGCGGCTGGGCGCTGTTCGCCCAGGCGGCACAATTCGAAGGCGCTGACATGCGCGCCGCCAACCTGGAGTTCGCCCGCCTCTCCGGCGCCAAACTGCACAACGTCCAGCTGCAGGCCGCCAACCTGGAAATGACCTGGCTGAGCAAGGCCGACCTCAAGGGCGCGCACCTAGAAGATGCCAACCTGCAGGAAGTGAAACTCGGCGGCTCCAACCTGGAAAATGCCAACCTCACTGGTGCACGCACCCGCTTCGGCAACTTTCAGGACGCCAATATGCCTGGCTGCATCGACTGCCCGAAAGGCTGGGACTGATTCGCCGCACCCCATGTAAGGTGGGCCGCGCGGCGATCCGCTTCAGCCCACCAAACAACCAGGCGAATGCAGCTTGGCGGATGGTGCGAGAAGGCAGCGGAGCGACATATGGCTCCCACGCTCCGCGTGGGAGCTAGCCCGCGACGTTCTGCGTCGCCAGCGGATGCATATGCGCCACGACCGACACGCGGACGCGGACGCGGAGCGTCGAGAGCTGCATTCCCACGCAGAGCGTGGGAACGATCAACCATTGCGGCGTCAGGCACTCTCCAACCCCACCCGCACTACTCCACTATCAATCGCCAAATGCACCAGCTCCGCCTGCGAGCTGATCTGCAATTTGTTCTTCACCAGGGTCTGGTAGTTGGACAGGGTCTTGGCGCTGATGCACAGCTTCTCGGCAATCTGCCGGGGTGGCAGGCCGCGGGCGAGCATGACGAAGATTTCGAACTCGCGCTGGGTCAGTTCGCGCAGGCGGGGGTCGAGGCCGTCGCTGCTGGCGGGGTTGCAGGCCAGCTGGGTCGCCAACTGCTGCTCGATATAGGCGTGACCGGCTGCGGTACGTTTGACCGCCTCCACCAGCACTTCCGGTGACGAGCTCTTGGTCAGGTAGCCGATGGCACCGGCGTCCAGCGCCTGGCGCACCAGGGGTAGTTCGTCGTGCATGCTGAAGAACAGCACGCGCAGTTGCGGCAGGCGCTGACGTAGGCGGCGGGTAGTTTCCAGGCCGCTGATGCCGGGCAGGCCGATGTCCATGATCACCAGGTTGGGAATCTCCTCCTGCACCCGTTGCAGAGCCTGTTCGCCATCGCAGGCTTCACGCAGCTGCACCTCCGGCAACAGCGCGCGCAGCAGGCTGGCGTAGCCCTGGCGCACCACGGCGTGATCGTCCACCAATAGAATCTTCATGACGCGGCCTCCAGAGGGATGTTCAGACACAGCGCCCAACCGGCTTGCGGGCGGCTGTGCAGGCGCAGCTCGCCGCCGAGGCTGCGGCTGCGTTCGCGCATTGAGCGCAGGCCAATACCTGGGCGCAGCGGTAAAGCAGTGCCCTGGCCGTTATCGCGTACCAACAAGCGCAGGCCCTGGCCACGGCGTTGCAGGCGAATGCGTACTTCGCTGGCCTCAGCATGGCGGGCGACATTGGTCAGCGCCTCCTGCACCAGGCGATAGAGGTGGGCCTTGCTCGCCAGCGGCAGGCTCGGCAGTTGTTCGCTCAGTTGCAGGCGGCAGCGAATGCCTTGCGCCTGTTGCCAGTCGGCGGCCAGTTGCTGCAGCGCCGGGCCAAGCTCCAGGCGCTCCAGCACCACCGGGTAGAGGTCGCGAATCAGGCTGCGAAAGCCCTGTTGTAGGCGCTCGCAGTTGTCGTCGAGCAGGCGCGCGGTGTCCTGCACCTGCTGCGGCCGGTCGGCGATCACCTTGAGCAAGCAGGCTTGGGCGCGAATGCCGCTGAGGTACTGCCCCAGGTCGTCATGCAGGGCCTGGCCGAGGCGCGTGCGTTCACGCTCCTGCAGCTCCAGCAGCGACTGGGTCAGCTCGGCGTTGTCCGCCTGAACCTGTTGCAGGGTGATGGCCATGTCGTTGAAGTGCGCCGCAAGATGCTTGGCCTCGGACAGGCCGTGGTCATGCAGGCGCGTATCGAAGTGACCGGCACCGACTTCGCGCAGGCCGGTAAGCAGCTCGTCCAGCACACGGCGGGCTCGGCGCACGGCAAAGCGGATGGTGAGCAGGCTGAGGATCAGGGCGAAGGCGCTGAGCAGCAGCAGTTGCAGCAGCGAGTCGTAGATTTCCTCGATCTCGTCGTAGGGATCGAGGGCGATACTCAGCTCGCGGCCATCGGCCAGCGGCCAGGCATCGCTCACCAGCGTCGTCGAACCCAGCAGGCGTTCTGCGATCCAGTGCTCAATGAGGCTTTCGCTCTGCTGCTCGGGCTCTTCACCCGGGCGCAGCCAGCTCACGCGAATATGCCGCAGGTTCTCGGTCAGCTCCGGGCGCAGGCTACCGGGGTTGCTGCGCGCCACTTCACCGAGGTATTCGACCACAGCTTCGGCAGCCAGCAGCTCGCGCTGCACATCGTGGCTGGCCTGGCGCAACAGCAGCGCCAGCCCGGCCAGGGTCACCAGCCCGAACAGCAGGCTGACGCCGAGGTTGATACGGCCTAGGGCAGTCATCTACTTGGCCGCGCTATTTGACGACGAAGTAACCGAGCATGCCCTTGCCTTCCAGGCCTTTGGCGTAGAAGCGGTATTTGCCCGGTTTGACCGGCAGGAAGAAGATCTCCGCCTCGCCAGCCTCTTCGAACTCCAGTTCGGTGAGGGTGACCGCCTTGATCTCCACCCCACCCACTTCGACCTTGCGCAGGAAGATGGAGGTGGCGAATTCCGGTGCCTGGAAGGCGTACTCCTTCTGCCCGCTGGCGATGATCTTGAGCTGGTAGGCCTGGCCGGTTTCCAGCTGGTACTCGGTCTGCGACATGAAGTAGTCGCTATCGTCATTACCCAGCACCAGGTCAGGCAGCGCAACCGGGCGGCGGGTCATGTCACCGGCAGCGTGCAATTGATCGACACCAAGCAGGCTGATGATCAGCAACAGCGGCAGCAGCAGAGCCTTGAAAATACGCATGGCGTTCACCTGTTCTTGTTATTGGACGTTGACTGCCATGCTAGGAAGTAACGCCTTGCGCCGGGTTACTACCTTGGTACTGACGGGCTGGTACTTTGGGCAGATTTCCCAGCATGCCGCCGCGCCACCCCGCCCTTTGCGACCGGGCGGACTACTACCTTCGTACGTGTCCGGCGCTACCTTGGGCATATTTCCCGAGCCCTAAGCGCTTCCTATGCTGGCGACACCCTTTGCAGGAGTCGTCCCATGCACCGGATCAGTTGCCGCCTGTTGTTCTGTCTCGCCGCCATAATCAGTTTGGTGGCCGAAGCCAGCGCGAACGAGCTGCAGGTGCGCATCGGCTACCTGGCTCATCAACCACCACGCGGGCCGTTGCTGTCCAACGTCATCCCCGAACCGCTGGACGCCGGCCGCCGTGGAGCCGAGCTGGCGATCATCGATAGCAACAGCACCGGGCGCTTCCTCAAGCAGAGATTCGAACTGCAAAGCGCCGAGAGCGAGGATGCAACGGAGCTGCTCGCCGCCGCCGAACAACAGCACCAGGTCGGCATCCGCCTGTTCGTAGTCAATGCCCCAGCCGATACCCTGCGCCAGCTCAGCGAGCGCCTGCCGGACAGCCTGCTGCTCAACGCCGGCAGCGCCGACGACGGCCTGCGCCTCGAGCAATGTTTGGGCAACGTGCTACACACCCTGCCCAGCCGCGCCATGCTGGCCGACGCCCTGGCGCAGTTCCTCGCCGTGCGCAAATGGACGCGCTGGCTGCTGGTCACCGGCAGCACCGAGGACGACCTCGCCTACGCCGAGGCACTCAAGCGCGCCGCCAAACGCTTCGGCCACAAGATCGTCGCCGAGAAGCCGTGGAGCTTCGACAACGACCAACGCCGCAGCGCCCAGGCGGAAATGCCGCTGTTCACCCAGGCCAGCGAATACGACGTGGTGCTGGTGGCCGACGAGCGCGGCGACTTCGGCGAATACCTGCCCTACAACACCTGGTACCCGCGCCCGGTAGCGGGCACCCAGGGCCTGACCCCGACCGCCTGGCACAAGACGGTGGAAACCTTCGGCGCCGCGCAGTTGCAGAAACGCTTCGAAGCATTGGCCGGACGCTGGATGAACGACCGCGACTTCGCCGCCTGGATGGCCGTACGCAGCTTGGCCACGGCCATCACCAAGCAGCGCACCGCCGAGCCACAGGGCATTCGCCACCTGCTGTTGAACGAACAACTGCCGCTGGACGGCTTCAAGGGCCGCAAGCTGAGCTTCCGCCCGTGGAATGGCGAGCTGCGCCAGCCGCTTCCACTGGTACACCCGCGCGCCCTGGTCAGCACCTCGCCGCAGGACGGTTTTCTCCATCCCAGCAACGAGATGGACAGCCTTGGTTACGACCGGCCCGAGGTTGGCTGTGATCTGGCGGGTATGTCCCTGTAGGAGAACACCTGTGGGAGGGGCTTTAGCCGCGAGAGTCGCCGCTTAAGCGCCTCCCACAAAAGCAAGCCACCCAGCCGACGGCTGCAAATCATTACAACAAGAGGATCAACCCCATGCACCTGACCCGTCTCGCCTGCGCCGTCGCCTTCGGCCTGGCCTGCCACTCGGCCTTCGCCGCCACTGCCTACGTGTCCAACGAGAAGGATGACAGCATCAGCGTCATCGACCTCGACAGCCTCGAAGTCACCGCCACCCTCGATGTCGGCATGCGCCCGCGCGGGTTGCTGCTGTCTTCCGACAACAAGCTGTTGTACATCTGCGCCAGCGACTCGGATCGCGTGCAGGTGATGGATCTGGCCACGCGCACGATCATCAAGGAGCTGCCCTCCGGCGCCGACCCCGAGCAGTTCGCCCTGCACCCCAACGACCGTTGGCTGTACATCTCCAACGAGGACGATGCGCTGGTCACGGTGGTCGATACCCAGAGCGACGAAGTGCTGGCGCAGATCGAAGTCGGCGTGGAGCCCGAAGGCATGGCGGTGAGTCCCGACGGCAAGTGGGCAGTCAACACCAGCGAGACCACCAACATGCTGCACTGGATCGATACCAGTACCAATCAGCTAGTGGACAACACCCTGGTCGACCAGCGCCCGCGTCACGTCGAGTTCGACAAGGACGGCAAGCGCCTGTGGGCCTCGGCCGAAATCGGTGGCACGGTGACGGTGCTGGACGTCGACTCGCGCCAGGCGCTCAAGGTGCTCAACTTCGCCATCAAGGGCGTGCACCCGGACAAGGTGCAACCGGTCGGGGTCAAGCTCACCGACGACGGCAAGTACGCCTTCGTCGCCCTCGGCCCGGCCAACCATGTGGCTGTGGTGGATGCCAAGACCTACGAGATTCTCGACTACCTGCTGGTGGGCCGGCGCGTCTGGCACCTGGCGTTCACCCCGGATCAGAAGCGCCTGCTAACTACCAACGGCGTCAGCGGCGACGTATCGGTGATCGATGTCGATACGCTCAAGGTGACCAAGTCGATCAAGGTTGGCCGCTATCCCTGGGGCGTGGTGGTCACGCCATGAATGCGCTGGAGGTGAGCGGCGTCGGTTTCGCCTATGGCGCCCGCCAGGCGCTCAACGACCTGGCCTTCGAGCTGGCGCCGGGGCGCTTCGGCGCCCTGCTCGGCCCCAACGGTGCCGGCAAATCCACGCTGATCGCCCTGCTCACCCGCCTGTACGACCTGCAGCAAGGCGACATCCGCATCTTCGGCCACAGCCTGCGCGACGAACCGCGCCAGGCGCTGCGCCAGTTGGGTGTGGTGTTCCAGCAGAGCACGCTGGATCTCGACCTGTCGGTGCAACAGAACCTCGCCTATCATGCCGCGCTGCATGGTATGCCCCGTCGCGAGGCGCAGGCGCGTATCGACGAGGAGCTGTTGCGCCAGGATCTCGCTGAGCGCCGTCACGACAAGGTGCGCACGCTCAACGGCGGCCACCGTCGCCGTGTGGAAATTGCCCGCGCCCTGCTCCACCAGCCGCGCCTGCTGCTGCTCGACGAAGCCAGCGCCGGGCTCGACCCAGCCAGCCGCCTGGCGCTGGGCCGACATGTGCGCAACCTGTGCCGCGAGCAGGATTTGTGCGTGTTGTGGACGACCCACCTGCTGGATGAGATCGAGCCCAGCGACGACCTGTTGATCCTCCATCGAGGCGAGCGCGTGGCCTGGGGTAAGGCCAGCCAGTTCGGCGATGACCTGGCCATCAGCTTCGCCCGCCTGACCGGCGACGAGGCGCTGGGGCGTGGGCATGTGCGTGAGGCGCTGCGCCCAAACCTGGATACCCAAGCCCGTAGGAGCGGCTTCAGCCGCGAACACCCCGCCGAGGAGCCGCACCCATGACCGCCTATTGGGAATGCCTGCGCGGCATCGTCCTGCGCGAATGGCTGCGCTTCGTGTTGCAGCGCTCGCGCTTTCTCAGCGCCCTGGTGCGCCCGTTGCTCTGGCTGCTGGTGTTCGCCGCCGGCTTTCGCGCCGCGCTGGGCATCGCCATCATCGAGCCATACGACACCTACATCACCTACGACACCTATATCGTGCCGGGCCTGGCGTGCATGATCCTGCTGTTCAACGGCATGCAGGGCTCGCTGTCGATGGTCTACGACCGCGAGATGGGCAGCATGCGCGTACTGCTCACCAGCCCACTGCCGCGCGCCTTCCTGCTGGTGGCCAAGCTGCTGGCCACGGCGCTGATCTCGCTGCTGCAGGTCTATGCCTTCCTCGCCATCGCCTGGGTCTATGGCGTGCAACCGCCGGCCTGGGGGCTGCTCGCCGCACTGCCGGCGCTGCTACTGGTGGCGCTGCTGCTCAGCGCACTGGGCTTGCTGCTGTCCAACGGCATTCGGCAGCTGGAGAATTTCGCCGGAGTGATGAATTTCGTCATCTTCCCGATGTTCTTCCTGTCCTCTGCGCTTTACCCGCTGTGGAAAATGCGCGAGTCCAGCGAGTGGCTGTACTGGCTGTGTGCAGCCAACCCCTTCACCCATGCGGTAGAGCTGGTGCGCAACGCGCTTTACCTGCGCCTGCATATCGAGGCGCTGCTGATCTGCGCCGGCCTGACGGTATTACTGACGCTGCTCGCCGTAGCCAGCTTCAACCCGCAGCATGCCGCGCTGCGCAAGGCAGGCTGAGCATGATCGTTCCCACGCTTTGCGTGGTAGCAATCAACGTATCCGTAGGGCGGGTGCAACCCGCCAATGGCGCGGCGGCGGGTTACACCCGCCCTACCCACTGACCGCTCTACTACTTTGGTACTGGTTTTCATCTCCAACGTAGAATTCCCAAGCCTGCGACCATGGCCTGTAATACCGCTACAAAAATAAGTAGAGACCTTGCCATGAAGTACCGTCTGCCCGTGCAAGCAGGCCTGATGCTCGCCTCGGTATTACTGGCCTGCCTTGCGCATGCCGAAGATCTGTTCGATGCCGACGGCTATCGCAGCAGCCAGTACCGCAGCCCCACGCCATCCAGCCTGGACGGCGTGCAGATCGTCGATACTCCCGCCCTGCAGAAGCTGCTCGCCGAGCGCCCGGACACCCGCCTGATCGACGTGTATCGCCGCCCCTTCGTGCAGGACCGCTTCGTCGAGGACACCCCTCACTCCAACTTGCCCGGCAGCCTGTGGCTGGCCAACGCCGGCGACGGCAACCTGGCCCCACAATGGCAGCGCTACTTCACCCACTACCTGCACCAGCAGAGCCGTGGCGACGTGCGCCAACCCTTCGTGTTCTACTGCCGCTCCGACTGCTGGCTGAGCTGGAACGCCGCTCGCCGCGCCCATGCCATGGGCTATCGCCAGCTCTACTGGTACCGTGATGGCGTCGATGCTTGGGAGCAGGCCGGCCTGCCTCTGGTGCCCGCTCAGCCCGCCGAACTGCCTGCTGCTTTCCTCACGCCCACTGCCACACCATAATCACGACAACGAGGTGCAAGGCCATGTACAAGATTCTGATTGCCGACGACCATCCGCTGTTTCGTGAAGCCATCCATAACGTCATCGCCGACGGTTTTCCCGGCAGCGAGATCATGGAAACCGCCGACCTGGACAGCGCCCTGGAGCTGACCCAGAGCCACGACGACCTGGATCTGATCCTGCTCGACCTGAATATGCCCGGCATGCACGGCCTGGGCGGGCTGATGAACCTGCGCAACGAGGCGCCGACCATCCCGGTGGTGATCGTCTCGGCCGAGCAGGACAAGCAGATCGTGCTGCAGGCCATCACCTATGGCGCAGTGGGTTTCATCACCAAGTCGTCGCCGCGGGCGCAGATGACCGAGGCCATCGCGCAGATTCTCGACGGCAACGTCTACCTGCCGCCGGACATCATCCGTTCGCAGAAGAGCGGCAGCTCGCGCCAGCACCACGACAACCCCAGCATCGCCCCGGAACTGCTGCAGGCCCTGACGCGCAAGCAGTTGCTGGTGCTCGAGCGCATGACCAAGGGCGAGTCGAACAAGCAGATCGCCTACAGCCTGGATATCGCCGAAACCACGGTCAAAGCCCACGTCTCGGCCATCCTGCGCAAGCTGGGCGTGCATAACCGCGTGCAGGCGATTCTCTCGGCCGGCGATATCGATTTCGCCTCCTACCTGCGGCGCTAGCGTCCGATAGGTTGGCTGTCATTCCCGTGCCGGCGGGAAGCCAGAACCAGAGAAGCACCTGGGCTCCCGCCTTCGCGGGAGTGACGCGCGAGGTTGTCCTGACTCCCGTCATCAACCCGTGCTAAAACGGCGGCCTCACCGATTGGAGTCCACTATGCACATCCGCCCCTTCCAGCTCTCCGACGAAGCCGCGGTCGTCGACCTCTGGCAACGCTGCGACCTGAACCGCCCGTGGAACGATCCGCACAAGGACATCCAGCGCAAGCTGCAAGTGCAGCCTGAGCTGTTTCTGGTTGGTGAAATCGACGGCAAGCTGGTGGCCTCGGCCATGGCCGGCTACGAGGGGCATCGCGGCTGGGTCAACTACCTGGCGGTATGCCCGGAGCGGCGCCAGCAGGGCCTGGCCCGTCAGCTGATGACCTATATCGAAGCGCAACTTCTGGCCCTGGGCTGTCCCAAACTCAGCCTGCAGGTGCGCGACACCAACGCGGCGGCGCTGGCCTTCTACGAGCGGCTTGGCTACAAGATCGATGCCTCGGTCAGCCTCGGTAAGCGGCTTATTGCAGATGATTGACCCGCACGCCCGTGTCGTAAGGTGGATCACGCTCTACCGATCCACCGCTGCGGTGGATGTAAAAAGCGACATCCACCCTACTCACCAAAGCGAATCGTAGCCCGGATGAAATCCGGGGCAGAACGGCGTGACCGCTCTCGGATTGCATCCGGGCTACGGGCTAAAAAGCGTCTCTACTCGGGCTCACTGCCCTCCCGCCCCACGCTCCATCAAATGGCTCATCGCCGCCTTCAGCTTCATCGGCCGTACCGGTTTGTGCAGCAGGCTGTGGCCCAGCTCGCGCATCTGTTGCTTGAGCTCGTTGCTGTAGTTGGCGGTGATCATCAGCGCCGGTAGCGGCGTGCTGCGTCGGGCGTTGATCTGCGCCACGGCGTCGACACCATTGCGCTCGTCATCCAGGTGATAGTCGGCGATCAGCAGGTCGGCCTCGGCGTGGTAGTTGTCCACCTGGCGCGCCAGGTCTTCTTCGGAGAGTGCGGTAACCACGCGGCAGCCCCAGCCTTCAAGCAGGGTGCGCATGCCGGCGCAGATCGCCGCGTCGTTATCCAGCACCCACACCCGCGCGCCGCTGAGGCGTTCGAGCAACTGATCCGGGCTGTCCTGCACCGTACGCACGCGCGGCGCGCGGCGGGTCAGCGGCACCTCGACGGCGAACATCGAGCCCCTGCCCTGCTGCGACGCGACGCGAATGCGGTGGCCGAGCATGCGTGCGATCTTCTCGACGATCGCCAGGCCAAGGCCCAGACCACGATCCTGCTTGCGCTGCACGTTATCGCCGCGCTTGAACTCCTGGAAAATTTCCACCAGCTTGTCTTGGGCGATGCCGATGCCGGTGTCCCAGACTTCGATGGACAGGCTGTTGCCGCGCCGTCGACAGCCCAGCAGGATGCGCCCGCTGGCGGTGTAGCGAATGGCGTTGCTAAGGAAGTTGCGCAGAATCCGCGCCAGCAATTGCACGTCACTGCGCACCAGGGCCGAGCTGGGCAGGTAGTCCAGGCGCAGGCCTTCGCTACGGGCGATCTGGTGATACTCGGCAGCCAGGTTCTCCAGCAGCTCGCTGACGGCGAATGGCGCGATATCAGGCTTGATCACCCCGGCATCGAGCTTGGAAATGTCCACCAGCGTGCCGAGCAGACTTTCCACGTCTTCCAGCGAGTTGCTGACGTTGCGCACCAACGGCGCGCAGCCTGACAGGTCGCGTTTCTCCAACAAGGCACTGGTGAACAGCCGCGCTGCGTTGAGTGGCTGCAGCAGGTCGTGGCTGACGGCGGCGAGGAACTTGGTCTTGGACAGGTTGGCCTGCTCGGCTTCGCCCTTGGCCTCACGCAGGCGCGCCTCCATCTGCGTGCGCTCGTCGATCTCGCGGCGCAACTGATCGTTCACCGTAGTCAGCTCGGCGGTGCGCTCGCGCACGCGCTGCTCCAGATGTTGATAAGCCTGGTGCAATGCCTCGGCAGTGCGGCGACGCTCGGTGATGTCGCGGATCAATACGAAGATGCCGACCACTTCGCCGCTGGCCTGACGGTTGGGCACATAGGAACGCAGCATGTAGCGCTCCTGGCCGTTGTGGTTGGTTTCGGCGAATTCGAAGGTCACGCTCTCGCCGGACAGCGCCAGCTCGACGTAGGGCTCCAGGCGCTGGCAATGCTCCTCGCTGTGCACTTCGCGCAGGCTCTGGCCGAGCATGGCGCCGCGCGGCCAGCAGTACCATTCCTCGTAGACCTTGTTGGTGAATTCGTAGACCAAGTCGGCCGACAGATAGGCGATCAGCGCCGGCACGTGGTCGGTGATCAGGCGGATCCAGCGCTCGCTGTCGCTCAGCGCCTGGGCCTGGCGATGGCGCTCGGTGATGTCGGTGAAGGTGTTGACAAAGCCACCAGTGGGCAGCGGATGGGTGCGCACTTCCAGCATGCGCCCGTCGAACAGGCGCACCTCCACCTGACGCAGCGGTTTGCCGGTGGCATCGCGACTGTCCGGGGTCAGCGGCTCAAGTTCGCTTTCCGCCATCACTTCGGCGAATGGCCGATGGGCGTTGATCGGCGCCAGCCCGCAGAGCTCGAGGAAACGGTGGTTCCACAACTCCAGCGCGCCCTCGGCATTGACCATGGCCATGCCCTGCGACAGGTTGTCGACCGCGCGCTGCAGCAGGCGCGACTTCTGCGCCAGGGCCTGCTCACGGCGCAACGCCTCGCTCTGCTTCACCTCGGTGATGTCGGTATAGAGGATCACCAGCCCGCCCTCGCGGGTCGGCCGCTCGCTGACCTGCACCCAGCGCCCGTCCTGCAGGCGGAACAGGCTCGGCTCGCCCTCCTTGCCCAACTGCGCCTCCACCACCAGGCCAGTGCTGCGGCTCAGCCGGCGAATCTCCTCCAGCCGCGTGCCGGTGCCGATGCGTGCGCGGCTGCGCGCCCACAGCGCCTTGAAGCGGCTGTTGAACAGCACGATGCGCTGACGATCATCGAACAGCACGAAGGCATCGGAGATGCTCTCGATGGCATCGATCAAATGCTGGTGCGCGGTCTCGGCACGCAACCGCGCATCGCTGAGCAGCTGGTTGCTGGATTTCAGTTCGGCCATCGCCTGGTTCAGCGCATCGGTGCGTTCGCGCACCTGCTCGGACAGCACCACCGAATGCTGGAAGGCCGCGTAGGCGTCATCGCCACGGGAATGGATCGACTCGACCCGTTCGATCAGCGCGGCGTTGATACGCCTGAGCTTAGCGTTCTCCTGCTCCAGCGCCGCACAGCGTGCCTGCAGCTCAGCGCTCGGCACGCCCAACAGGTCGGCCAATGGCGACACCGGTAAAGGTCTGGTTGATGTGCATGCCATTGAACTGCTCTCCGTAGGTGTTGAAGCCGATCACCCGCTGCTGGCGCAGCAGCGTGGCGACCGACTCGACGCCGCCATCGTTCTCGATCTCCAGGCGACGCAGGAAGCAGTCGCAGCCGATGGTCAGCAGCAGCGGACCGAGGCGCCGCTCCAGCCCGGCGAACAGTTGCTGCAGGTTGGGCAGCAAGGGGCCGGGATGCATGGCGGTGAGGACGATGCCGTTCTCCACCGCGCAGTAGAAGGTCAGGCTGAGGTCGTCGTGCACCTGCTGGATCGAGCGCACGTAGTAGTGATCGCTGATCCGTACCGCCAGCGGATAGGCGGCGAACGCCCGCAGATCCAGGGCCTCGACCGGCACGCCGATCAGCTCGGCATACTCCTGTGCGGCCGGCGCGGCGTTGAGCTCGTAGACGCGGCGGCTGGCGCTGTCGGCGCGGGTCACCACCAGTTTCTCGGCGCTGGGCTGGATGTGGTGGGTGCTGAACACCTCGAAGTCGAGCCAGGTGTTGAACAGCACCACCACCGCCGCACCGCTGTGAAAACGGCCGCCGTGATAGACGTGGGTGTGGGTCAGGTGGTTGTCGTCGCCGGCCGAGCCACCGAAGTGCGGGATGCTGCCCAGCGCCGCGCTGAGCGCGCCGAGCACCAGTTCCTCGCGGCTGGAAAGGCCATCGAGCAGGGTCAGGGCGAAGCTGTGGCCCTTGATCGAGGCCAGCTCGTTGCTGCGGCAATCCTTTACCAGACCATCGACCAGTTGCTGCGCATCGAGCAGATTGAAGCGCTCCATCTCATCGATCAGCACGCTGGCGATGGAGAAGCAGCGCAGGTCGAAGCCCAGCGCCACCACGCAGCCACGACCATAGCCCTGCGGGGTAATCTCGCCGGCGCTGGTACAGCCCACCAGGCTGACGCCACCGAAGTGCGCCTCCAGCGCCTGGCCGAGCCCGTCGAGATCGTACTCGGCCGAGCAGAAGAACAGCACGAAGCCGAGATAGGGATGGATCAGCTGACGTGCCAGTTCCTGGGCGGCCAATTCCACATCCTTCGTGCTGGAGACGGCGCTGAGCACGCCCTCCGACTGTTGCAAGGCCATATCACGCCCCAAATGCACCTGCTGATCATGGGGAAATTCTACGAAGGAGGCCGCAGGCGCCCCATGCTACTTGAGTACTGGGTAGTCGATCCGTAGGGCGTACTCGCGAAGCAGTACGCCACGTTCTGGATCAATCAGGCGACAACTGTAGGGCGGTGAAACCCGCCGTTATCCCTCTGGCGGGTTGCACTCGCCCTACAGACCACAAACAAAGAGGCCGGGCAGAGATCCCCCCTGCCCGGCCAGCGTTATTGCAATCGTTACCAGCTGACCACCGCACCCACGGCGAAGGTGTCGGTGTCCTCGTTCAGACCACTGCCGGCGGCGGCGTCGATCTGGTACTGGTTGTACTCGGCGACCAGCTTGAGGTTGTCGTTGATGGTGCGGAAATAGGCGATGCCGCGGGTCTCGTAGTCCGCCGCCACGCCCAGGCCGTTGCCGTCGTCCTCGGTCTTGCCGTAGGACAGCGCCACACGGTTCTTGCCCCAGGTGTAGGAGCCCTGCAGCAGATAACCGTCGCTGTCGATGTCACGCAGGGTCGGCTCGCCCAGGTTGTTGGTGAAGAAGGGGTTGATGCCCTTGGCCTGGAAGCCCGAACCGGTCAGCGACAGGCCGCCGAACTTGGCCTGCACGCCATAGCCGAGGCCCTTGGAGGTGACCTTGTCGACGGTGTCGTCAGTGTTTTCGGAGGTCTGGTAGGCGCCGTTGACCCAGGTGTAGATGGTCGAGCCGCCCAGATCGAACTGGTAGCTGACTTCCGATTCGAAGCGCGGGTTTTCCTGATAGGCCTTGCCGGTGGCACTGTCATCGTTGGTGTCGACCGGGTCCATGATGCCGACCGCGACACGCAGGCCTTCGGCCAGGTTGTTGTTGCGGTAGGTGATCTGCGAGGTCGGGAACGGATACGGGTAGCCGGTGCCGATGTTGCCGAAGGACACGCCGTTGCCGTCCACCAGGCCGAGGGTGTCGGAAACGTTGCCGTACCCGGCCAGCAGCTCGTCGAGGAAAATGTTGGAGCGCGAGAACAGGCCGAAGTCCTTGCCCACCAGCACCTCGCCCCACTCCGGGCTGGAAACGGTGCCGTAGAACTGGCGGACGTCGATGGCGGTATCGGTGCCATTGGTTTCGCTGTCGTTGATGGTGACCCAGAAGGACGAGCGGCCGCTCAGCTTGAGGTCATCGATCTGCTTGCCGAAGTTGAAACCGATCCAGTTGGGCAGAAAGCCCATCTTCACCCGCGACTGGCGGCGGTCGAACTGCTCACCCTCACGATCCACGTCGCTGTTGACGTAGAAGGCGTTGATATAACCGTCGGTGGAGAAAGTGGTGTCGTCCTTGTCGTAAAGAACGATCTCGGCGGCGGCCTGCTGAGCGGTCGCCAGGGCGACGGCCGTAGCCAGGGTCAGGGGCAGAAATCGAGTGATGGCGATCTTGTTGTTGTTCATAACGCTCTCCGCTTGAGTGGCGACCGCCAGGGCAGTCGTGTCGGAGGCGATTATCGAAAGCAGGTCCGGCGTGCCATACGCTGCCTTGGCAGCGATTCGCTGCTGCTTTGGCCGGGCGCTACCGTCGCGCTTCCGCCGGATCGCGACCGACCTGCTACCGGTAGCGGGAGAAAGGTATTAGTACCGGACCAGCCCTAGGGTGTAGAAATGCGCCGGCAACTAAGCGGCAGGCGTCGCACACCGCAACGAACGGCGGCGGCGCGGCTGCACAAGGCTTCGCCCCGGGTCGGGGCTTCTACAGAAAAAGGGCGTTGGAAATTCGAGCGCAGTCGCGCGCAAAGAGCACTGAAGAGAAAACAGCCTAGACCGTCGACGGCGCTCCGCTGGCCAGCACGCGCCAGTCGCAGGCACTTAGCAGTTGCTCATGTGCCTGGAGCAGATCGTTTGCGGTCAGGGCCACCAACGCCTGCTGCACCCGTTGCAGGTGCACCTCGGGCAAACCTGCCAGATGCAGCCGCCACAGCTGCTCGGCACGCGGCAAGTTGGCCTCGGCCGGGCTCAGCGCTGGCAGCAAGGCATCGCGATAACGCGACACGGCCGTATCGTCCAGTGCTGCGAGCAACTGCCGCTGCTCGCCCAGAAAGGCGCGGATAAGGT
>JAEYXX010000135.1 GCA_023431055.1 Pseudomonadota bacterium | reverse complement strand
GCCCAGGCCAAGGGCGCCCGGATCATCCCGTTGTATCCCGAAGCACAGGGCCGACGCCTGCCGCAGAGCCTGCTGCTGGAGGTCAACGACGACATGAAGGTCATGCAGGACGAGATCTTCGGCCCGCTGCTGCCGGTGGTGCCCTATGACCGTCTCGAAGACGCCTTCGCCTACGTCAACGCCCGGCCTCGCCCGCTGGCGCTGTACTACTTCGGCTACGACAAGCGCGAGCAGCAGCGCGTGCTGCACGAAACCCACTCCGGCGGTGTGTGCCTGAACGACACCCTGCTGCACGTGGCACAGGATGACATGCCGTTCGGCGGCGTCGGCCCGTCGGGCATGGGCCATTACCACGGCCACGAAGGCTTCCTGACCTTCAGCAAGGCCAAGGGCGTGTTCATCAAACAGCGCTTCAACGCCGCACGGCTGATCTACCCACCGTATGGGAAAGCCCTGCAGAAGCTGGTCTACAAGTTGTTCGTACGCTGATCCACGCGGGCCTGGCCCGCTCTACGCCTGGTGATAACAACAATGAACGACACCACACTCGACGCGCCGCAACTCTCGCGGCGCAGCCTGCTCAAGGTCGGCCTGATGGGCACAGCGCTGCTCGGCACTGCCGGACTGACCGCAACGCTCAGCGGCTGCTCGGCCAGCACACCTGCTGGCGGTTACCTGATTCTGCGCAGCAGCGATCTGCCGTTTCTACGTGCGCTGATCCCGGTGATGCTCGACGGCGCCGTCAGCGCCGAACAGATGCCGCAGGCCATCGACGGCACGCTGAAGAGCCTCGACAACAGCCTGGCGCACCTGTCGCCGGAGATGCTCAAGCTGACCGTGCAGCTGTTCGACGTCCTGGCCCTACCCATCACCCGTGGCCCGCTGACCGGGGTCTGGGGCAGTTGGGACAACGCCAGCGCCGATGACGTGCGCAACTTCCTCGCGCGCTGGCAGAACAGCAGCCTGAGCCTGCTACGCATGGGCCACGCCTCGCTGCTGCAGCTGGTGATGATGGCCTGGTACAGCCGCCAGGAGGCCTGGGCCCATTGCGGCTATCCGGGGCCGCCCACCGTATAGCGGCTAGCTTCAGCCCACCAACAGCGACCGGCCTTGGTGGGCTGAAGCCCACCCTACAGCTGCTCCCACAGGATGTGAGCCGCTTGTGTAGGAGCGGATTTATCCGCGATCCAGGCGAGCACCAAACTCGTGACTACAGACGGCCCTGTTACAAGAAGAGAAAGAGAAATGCCCGTACCTGATCTGTTCAAGCAAGGCCTGGCCAAGGGTTGGAAGACATACGACGGTTCGCGTCTGGAGAACGACCTGACCCTGGAAGCCGATGTCGCCATCGTCGGCAGCGGCGCCGGTGGAGGCACCACGGCGGAAATCCTCAGCGCCGCCGGTTACAAGGTACTGCTGATCGAGGAAGGTCCGCTCAAGACCAGCGACGACTTCAAGATGCGTGAGGCCGATGCCTACCCGACCCTCTATCAGGAAGGCATCGGCCGCATGAGCAAGGACGGCGCCATCACCATCCTGCAGGGCCGCGCGGTTGGCGGCACCACGCTGGTCAACTGGACCAGCAGCTTCCGCACGCCGCCGCAGACCCTGGCGCACTGGGCCGAGGTGCATGGGGTGAAGGGCCATGACGTCGAGTCCATGGCGCCCTGGTTCGAGAAGATGGAGCAGCGCCTGGGCGTGGCGCCCTGGGCAGTGCCACCGAATGCCAACAACGAGGTGCTGCGCAGCGGCTGCGACAAGCTCGGCTATCACTGGGCGCCGATCCCGCGCAACGTGCGCGGCTGCTGGAACCTCGGCTATTGCGGCATGGGCTGCCCGACCAACGCCAAGCAGTCGATGCTGGTCACCACCATCCCCGCCACCCTCGACGCCGGCGGTGAGCTGCTCTACCTGGCGCGCGCCGACAAGCTGCTGATCGAAGGCGACAAGGTGGTCGGCATCGACTGCCTGGGCATGGACGAGCGCTGCGTGGCGCCCAACGGCAAGCGCATCCGGGTCAAGGCGCGGCATTACGTGCTGGCCGGCGGCGGCATCAACACGCCCGGCATCCTGCTGCACTCCAATGCGCCCGACCCGCACCAGCGGGTTGGCCGGCGCACCTATCTGCACCTGGTGAACTTCTCCGCGGCGCAGTTCGAGCAGGTCATCAACCCCTTCTACGGCGCGCCGCAGTCGGTCTATTCCGATCATTTCCAGTGGGACGACGGCACCAGCGGGCGCCTTTCCTACAAACTGGAGGTACCGCCGCTGCAACCGGCACTGACCGCCACCCTGCTCGGCGACTTCGGCCGCGAGAATGCCCAGCGTATGGCGCAACTGCCGCACACCAACGTGATGCTCGCCCTGCTGCGCGACGGTTTCCACCCGGACTGCGCCGAAGGCCGCGTGGAACTGCGCGGCGATGGCAGCCCGGTGCTCGACTACCAGATGACCGACTACACCTGGGACGGCGTGCGCCGCGCCTTCCTGACCATGGCGGAAATCCAGTTCGCCGCGGGCGCCAAGGCCGTGATGCCGATGCATGCAGACACCGGCTACGTGAAGACCTGGCATGAGGCTAAAAACCTGATTGCCAACCTCGACCTGGCGCTCTACCGCACCCGCCTGGGCAGCGCCCACGTGATGGGTGGCTGCGCCATGGGCGAGGATGCGCAGCAGGCAGTGGTCGACAGCCTTGGCCGCCATCACCAGCTGGAGAACCTGTCGATCCACGATGGCTCGCTATTCCCCACCAGCATCGGCGCCAACCCGCAGCTGTCGATCTATGGCCTGACCGCCAAGCTCGCCACCCTGCTGGGCGAACGCCTGAAAGCCTGAGATGAGTACGCTGATCGCCGTTCTGCTGCTGGTGGCCGGCGTCATCCATCTGCTGCCGCTGGTCGGCGTGCTCGGGGGTGAACGCCTCAATGCGCTTTACGGCATCGCCCTGGACGAGCCCAACCTGCAGATACTCATGCGCCACCGCGCCGTGCTGTTCGGCCTGCTCGGCAGCCTGCTGGTGGGCGCTGCATTCCTCCCGGCGCTGCGCAGCGCGGCACTGATCGGCGGGCTGATCAGCGTGCTCGCCTTTCTCCTGCTGGCATGGAACGCGCCTGTCTACAACGAGGCTCTGCGCCGCGTGGTGATAGCCGACTGGATCGCCCTCGCCTGCCTGCTGCCCGCACTGCTGCTGCATCTGCGTGGCAACTGAGCTTTCGTCGCGCTTGGCCGCAAGGGAAACGCTGCGCTACCATCCGCGACTCTTGCCGCCTCGAACAGGACGAAGCGATGAATCGAGTGTTGTACCCGGGTACCTTCGACCCCATCACCAAAGGCCATGGCGATCTGGTCGAACGCGCCGCGCGACTTTTCGATCACGTCATCATCGCCGTTGCCGCCAGCCCCAAGAAGAACCCGCTGTTCCCGCTGGAACAACGCGTCGAGCTGGCCCGTGAGGTGACCAAGCACCTGCCCAACGTCGAAGTGGTGGGTTTCTCCTCGCTGCTGGCGCATTTCGTCAAGGAACAGGGCGCCAACGTGTTCCTGCGCGGTCTGCGCGCGGTGTCCGACTTCGAATACGAGTTCCAGCTGGCCAACATGAACCGCCAACTGGCACCGGATGTGGAAAGTCTGTTCCTCACCCCGTCGGAAAAGTATTCCTTCATCTCCTCGACCCTGGTGCGCGAGATCGCAGCCCTGGGCGGCGACATCTCCAAGTTCGTCCATCCGGCCGTCGCCGACGCGCTCAACGCGCGCTTTCAAAAGAGCTGATCACCTCGTGAGCGGCGCTTGCGCAGGGCTGAAGGGCCTCGCACGAGCGCCTGCGCAACTCGGCCACATGGCACATGGCGCCTCAATCCGGCACAATTGCGCCATCGTTGCCTGCCAATGTCGTGGCCCTGCCTCGACGGGAGTTGTTTTTCATGTCCCTGATCATCACCGACGATTGCATCAACTGCGACGTCTGCGAACCCGAGTGCCCCAACGGTGCCATTTCCCAGGGTGAGGAGATCTACGTGATCGACCCCAACCTGTGCACCGAGTGCGTCGGCCATTACGACGAGCCGCAATGCCAGCAGGTGTGCCCGGTGGATTGCATCCCCCTCGACGAGAACAACGTCGAGAGCAAGGATGAACTGATGCAGAAGTACCGCATCATCACCGGCAAGGCCTGACGCTTCCGAGGAGGCCGGCGGCCTCTCGCTTTCTCCGCGCCCGTTGTGCCCCTCGCCCGAGCGAGGCTGTTAAGCTGCATGCTTCCTTCAGCCGCCTCTGGTAGATCGCATGTTGCGCAAACTCCTGCTATCGACCCTGCTGCTCGGCGCCAGCCTGCTGGCCCATGCCGCCCCGCAACAACCCGCCATTGCCACCGCGCACCCCGCCGCCACTGCCGCCGCGCAGCAGATGCTCGACGCCGGCGGCAATGCCTTCGACGCCGCCGTCGCCGCCAGCGCGGCCCTGGCCGTGGTCGAGCCCTACGGCTCGGGCCTGGGTGGCGGTGGCTTCTTCCTCCTGCGCAGTGGCGGCGACACGCCTGTCTACGATTTCCTCGACGCCCGCGAACGTGCGCCGCTGGAAGCCAAGCCGGATCTCTACGTACGTGACGGCAAGGTGCAGCGCGAGCTGTCGCTCAATGGCGCGCTGGCCGCTGCCATTCCGGGGCTGCCGGCAGCCTTGGTCGAGCTGGCCGAGAAGCACGGCCGCCTGCCGCTGAAAACCAGCCTGGCGCCGGCGATTCGCCTGGCCAACGAAGGCTTCGCGGTCGACCGCGTCTACCGTGAGAGGGCGACCTGGCGCCTGGCAGCGCTGCGCGACGACGCCGAAAGCGCCCGGCTGTTCCTCGACCAGGGCGAGGTGCCGGCAGAAGGTTACCGGCTGCGCCAGCCGGAGCTGGCGACCACCCTGCAGGCGCTGGCCGACCACGGCCACGCCGGGTTCTATGGCGGCGAGTTGGGCAAGCGCCTGATCGCCGGCGTGCGCAAGGCTGGCGGCATCTGGAACGAGGACGATCTGGCCGAATATCGCGTGCAACGGCGCGCGCCGCTGCGTTTCGCCCTCGAAGACGGCCGCGAGCTGATCAGCGCCCCACCACCTTCGGCCGGTGGCATCGCGCTGGCGCAGAGCCTGGCGATCCTCCAGCAACTGCCCTGGCGCGAGGCCGAGCCGATGCAGCGCGTGCACTACGTGGTCGAGGCGCTGCGCCGTGCCTACCGTGACCGCGGCCTGCTCGGCGACCCGGATTTCGTCAAGAACCCGGTCGAGCAACTGCTTTCGCCGGGACACCTGGCGGTACTGGCCGGCAGCATCGACCCCGAGCGCGCCACGCCCAGCGCCAGCCTGCCGCCTGCCGGCACCTGGCATGAGGGCGACCACACCACGCACTTCGCCGTGCTCGATACCGAAGGCAGCGCGGTGGCTGCGACGCTGTCGATCAATCTGCCCTTCGGCGCCGCCTTCACCGTGCCCGGCAGCGGTGTGCTGCTCAACGACGAGATGGACGATTTCGCTGCCGACGTGCAGGGTGCCAATGCCTACGGTCTGACCGGCAGCCAGGCCAACACCATCGCAGGCGGCAAGCGCCCGCTGTCATCGATGAGCCCGAGCTTTATCGAAAGCGTGGATGAGTTCGCCGCCTTCGGCACACCGGGCGGCAGCCGCATCCCCAGCATGGTGCTGCTGTCGATGCTCGAATACCTGGACGAACAGCCCATCGCGCGCTGGCCGGCCGTGGCGCGCTATCACCACCAGTTCCTGCCGGATGTGATCGAGCACGAGCCGGATACCTTCAGCGACGCGCAGATCGCCGAGCTTGAGAAACGCGGCCATGAGCTCAAGCGCCTGGACCGGCAGTACGGCAACCAGCAGGTGCTGCTGTGGGACAAGGCCAGCGGCGAGGTGCAGGCGGCCAGCGATCCGCGCGGTATTGGCGAGGCGACGCCCTGATGCGCACCGACCGCATGTGACCGTAGCCCGGATGCAATCCGGGGAAATGCACAACCGCTGCCGGATTTCATCCGGGCTACGCCTTGTGTCAGGAGAGCCGAATCAGGCTCTCCTGCTCTTCACCGAACTTGCGCAGCTCACGGAACAGCGCCTGCTCGCTGCCCAGCATCAGCACGTTGCGCAGGCTCTGGAAGATGCGGCTGGCGTAGCCCAGATCGTTCATCAGCGAGCTGGTCTGCAGGCCATCGAGATGGCCGTAACGTACCTCGCTGAACAGACGCTGGCGGAACTGCGCATCGAAAGTCGCGGCCTGCTCGTCCAGCCAGGCCAGCCGCGCACGCCAGGCCTCATCCTCCAGCTCGGCGCGGGCCAGTTCACGCAATTCATGCAAGGCCCGCAACAGGTGGCGACGCAACTCGACATAACAGGTGCGCGCGCCCGAAGGCGGCTGTTCCAGGTAATGGCCGAGGTTCTTCTGCAGATGCTTGGCATCCTTGACCGCATCCACCAGTTGCAGTGCCGCCAGTTGGCAACTGACCCAGAACTGCTGGTGCGCTTCGTCCATGGGCAGCTCCATACGCCCCATGAAGCTCAGCAGATCGCCGTACACGCCCTTGATATGACGGCGATAGAGCTGGTCGGCATCGAAGCCGGCCTGCGCGGGGCTGGCCTGCAGCAACTGCTCGTCCGCCCTGGCCTGCGCCAGCTGATCCACCGGCAGGTAGAGCGCATGGCAGATCACCTCCAGGCTCAAGCGGCCGAGATGCCCCAGCTCCTGCACCACCGCGACGGACGCCGATTCCACCGAATCCAGCGCACGCTCGTTGAGATACCGCGCCTGGGTTGGCTCGGGTTCGGCCACCTGCGCAGGTGCCACCTCGGCGATCAGTACCTGCGGCTCGGCCCGCTCCGGCAGCCAGCGAATCAACAACTGCGCCAGGCGCCCCTGCAACGGCCAGAACAGCGCCACGCCCATGGCGTTGAACAGGGTATGGAACATCGCCAGCTGGATCAGGCTGTTCTCGCCCAGGCCCAGTGGTTCGGCCAAGGCATGCACCAGCCAGGTCAGCGGCCCCAGCAGACAGAAGGCGAGCAGGCCGGTGGTGATGTTGAACAGCACGTGGGCCAGGGCCAGGCGCTGGCCGCTGCGATTGCCGCCGAGCGAGCCGACGAAGGCAGTAGTCACGCTGCTGCCGATGTTCGAGCCAATGGCGATGGCCAGGCTCTGCCCCAGCTCCAGTTGGCCGCTGGCCAGCGCGGCCAGGGTCAGCATCAAGGTGGCATGGCTCGATTGCAGCACCACGGTGATGGCCATGCCGATGGCGGTGAACAGCAGCGCCCCACGCCAGCCGCCCTCCTGATAGCCGGTCATGTCCAGGCCATCGCCGAAACTGGCGAAGCCCTCCTTGATCTGGTCGATGCCGAGAAAGATGAAGGCGACGCCCAGCACGATGCGCCCGGCCGCCTTGCTCTTGGCCCCGAAGAAGCCGGCAAGTACACCGAACACCAGCAGTGGCAAGGCCAGCGGGCTCAGGCTGAGGTTCTGCCCGGCGAGTGCCAACAGCCAGATACCGCTGGTGGCGCCGAGATTGGCACCGAACAGAATGGCGATACCGCCGGCCAGCTGGATCAGGCCGGTACTGATAAAGGCGATGGTCAGCAGCGATACCAGGGTGCTGGACTGCAGCAACAGGGTGCCGCCGACGCCGAACAACAGGCTCTTGAAGGGCGTGGACGTACTGCGCCCGAGCACCTGTTCCAGCTTGCTGCCAGCCAACTGGCGCAAACCCTCTTCCAGGCACTGCATACCGAACAGGAAGATCGCCAGGCCAGCGCAGAGCTGCAGCCAGCCCTGGCTGAACCAGAACGAGGCAATCAACCCCGCTACCACCAGCAACAGCATCACCCAGCGCAGGGACTTCATTACCACCGCTTCTTCCTTTTCTCGGCGTTCAAACGCAAACGACCCTGGCTCATCGCTGAACCAGGGCCTGAATGTTATTTGAAAAGCGCAGGTAATCGCTTATTGGCGATTGTTATAACCCGTTTGGGTACAACCCAGGCAGCGTACGAACGCAGCTTTGCCTGGATCGACTACAAGCGCTTTACCAGTAGCGCCAATGCCCCCACCTGTAGCGGTGAACGGCAGCGAAACCACGAACAGCCCGGCACCAATGACTGTGGCGCCGATAAGCAAAGGACGGGCGATCAGCAGATCACCGATCATCGCGTAGGCTGGCGGCGCTTCGACCGTGTAGAGAGGATCGCCACTAACATTCTGAGGAGCATCTGGGTGTTGTGCATGAACCGGCAGCGCGCAAATGCCAGTGGTCAACGCCAGGACAGCAGCGGTCGTGCGAAAGGGTTTCATGGGGCGGTCCTTCAGCTTGTTTCTGGATTAGAGTGCCATTAACTATAACAGCGCATTGATAATTGTCAGCGTGACGGACGTCAATCGCCGTGAAAGGCGTATTCCGGCTTTTTCGGTACATAAGGACGAAAGAACGCCAGCATCGTGGCCAGATCGGCCTTCTCGTCACCTGTTGGCTGAAAAGTCGGGCCGATCACCACGCGACGGTTCTGGTAGTCCAGCGCCCCGAGCACGATGGGCACGCCTGCGCCCAGAGCTATATGGTAGAAGCCCATCTTCCAGCGCTCGACCTTCTTGCGTGTGCCCTCGGGCGAGAGCACCAGAATGAACTGATCATACTCGCGAAAGGCCTGCACCGCCTGCTCGACGGTATTGAGCTTGCGATCGCGACGGATCGGGATGCCGCCCCAACTGCGCATCAGGCCGCCGAAGGGCCAGCGAAAGATGCTGTGCTTGCCGAACCAGCGAGCGTTGAGGCGCAGCACGAACTTCAGCGCGATGAAGATCACGAAGTCCCAGTTGGACGTGTGGTGGGCGCCAATGGCGACGAACTTGTCGAGCTTCGGCAGCTCGCCCTCGATACGCCAGCCCATCAGCTTCAGTACGCTGCGCCCCAGCCATTCGGCAGCCGGATTGGGCAGCAAGTAGTTACCGGACATCGATCAACCTCGGTATTTCTTGTTCTTGTATCTGTGTAGGGCGGGTGCAACCCGCCATTGGCATTGCGGCGGGTTGCACCCGCCCTACGGTTTGATCAGGCGCGGGCTCGCTCAGCGTTGGCACTTGGGACAGTAAACACTCGCGCGCTGACCCAGCTTGACCTCACGCAGCGTGCTGCCACAGACCTTGCAGAATTCGCCGCCACGCCCGTAGGCGAACAGTTCCTGCTGGAAGTATCCGGGCTGACCATCGCCACCGACGAAGTCGCGTAGCGTAGTACCGCCACGCTCGATGGCATGGGCGAGGATGCGCTTGATCTCCTCGGCCAGGCGCAGATAGCGTGCCCGCGAGATCGAACCGGCTTCGCGGCGCGGGTCGATACCGGCAGCGAACAGCGCTTCGGTGGCGTAAATGTTACCCACGCCCACCACCACGGCGTTGTCCATGATGAACGGCTTGACCGCCATGCTGCGCCCACGCGACAGCTGGAACAGGCGCTCGCCATCGAACAGCCCGCCCAGCGGCTCCGGCCCAAGCTTGCTGAGCAGCTCATGGCGCAGCGGGTCTTCGCTCCACAGCAGCGCGCCGAAACGGCGCGGGTCGGTATAACGCAGCGCCAGGCCGGACTCCAGTTCGATATCCACATGCTCATGCTTGGCCGCAGCCAGGCCACATTCGACCAGGCGCAGACTGCCGGACATGCCCAAGTGACTGATCAGACTGCCGACTTCGGCCTTGATCAGCAGGTACTTGGCACGCCGCTCGACGCACTCGATTCGCTGGCCGGACAGACGCACGTCCAGGTCTTCGGGGATCGGCCAACGCAGGCGGCGCTCACGCACGATCACGCGGCTGACGCGTTGGCCCTCCAGATAGGGGGCGATACCGCGACGGGTAGTTTCGACTTCAGGTAATTCGGGCATGGCAATACGGCAGAAGAACGGCGGTGCGCCACCTTAGCAGGAGCGGCGCGCCAAGCGGTAGCGCACAGGCACGCCCTGCGCGGGGTCAGAGCACAGCAAGATCGCGAATGCTTTCACGCAGGTTCTCGAAGTCGTACTCAGACAGCCCGACATACTCGAGAATCGGTTGCGCGATGTACTGCCACTCCATGTCGACGGCCTGGCCACCCAGTACGCGATAGGACTCGCAGATATGCTCGGCCATTTTCAGGATGCCCAGCAGCGTCTTGAGCTGCGCGTCACGCCCGGAGTCGTCGCTGAAGATCGACAGGGCATTGTGGTGATTGGCGATGACCTCGCAGAGGTGTTCCGGCAGACGCCAGGAACGTGCGGTGAAGTAGCCGACCACAGCGTGGTTGGTGGTCAGCAGACGGTTCTCGGTATCGACCACACGGCGCTCGTCGTTGGCGCTGGCATAGGCTTCCTCCAGCACCTGCATGTAGTTGGGGAAGCGCTTGAGCATCAGCGGAATGCCGCAATCGTGGAACAGCCCCAGGCTGTAGGCCTCGTCCGGCGACTGATAACCAAGACGCTTGGCCAGGGTCAGACAGGTCATGGCCACGTCCTGGGCGCTGTCCCAGAAGCGGTTGAGCACCAGGATGGCTTCGTCGGTCAGCTCACCCTTGATCGACTGCGCATTGATCAGATTGATCACCGTGTTGCAGCCCAGCAGATTGACCGCTTGCTGGATCGAGGCGATGCGGTTGGCCAGGCCGAAATGCGGCGAGTTGACGATTTTCAGCAAGGCACCGGACAGCCCCGGGTCCTGGCTGATCAGCTTGGCGATGCTGCGCAGATCCGGGTTGGGCATGATCTGCTCCATCTGCAGGTCGACCATGATCTGCGGCTGCGGCGGTACGCTGATCCCCTGCAGGACTTGCTGGATCTGTTCGGCGGTGAGTTCGTAGGTCATGGAAAGGAGGTCGTGCAGGATGAGAAGTAGGACACAGTCTAGCCAAAGCACAGACCTGCTCGCAGCCGACTTTTGTAAACGCCGGCCCGGCGCGCAAACCGCTATAATCCCGCTCTTTTCCCCGCGGAGCCCGAACTCATGTCTTCCCTGCCCAGTCTGCGCCTGAAAGCCAACGCCGACCGACGCCTGCGCGCCGGCCATCTGTGGGTCTACAGCAACGAGATCGATGTCGCCGCCACCCCGCTGCATGGTTTCGCTGCCGGCGACCAGGCCGTCCTGGAAGCGGCCGGCGGCAAGCCGTTGGGCATCGTCGCCATGAGCCCGAACAACCTGATCTGCGCCCGCCTGCTGTCGCGCGACGTCAAGCACGTGCTGGACAAATCACTGCTGGTGCATCGCCTCAACGTGGCCCTGAGCCTGCGCGAGCGCCTGTTCGACAAGCCCTGCTATCGCCTGGTGTACGGCGACTCCGATCTGCTGCCGGGTCTGGTGGTCGACCGCTTCTTCGACATCCTCGTGGTGCAGCTGGCCTCGGCCACCATGGAGGCGCACAAGGACGACGTGCTCGCTGCGCTGATCCAGGTGCTCAAGCCCAGCGGCATCCTGTTCAAGAACGACTCCAGCGCACGCGACGCCGAAGGTCTCGAGCGCTACGTGGAAACCGCCTACGGCGAGGTACCGGAGTGGGTGGCGCTGGAAGAGAACGGGGTGAAGTTCGAGGCGCCGGTGATCGAAGGGCAGAAGACCGGCTGGTTCTACGACCACCGCATGAACCGCGCGCGCCTGGCGCCCTACGTCAAGGGCAAGCGCGTGCTCGATCTGTTCAGCTACATCGGCGGCTGGGGCGTGCAGGCGGCCGCCTTCGGTGCCAGCGAAGTGTTCTGCGTGGACGCCTCCGGCTTCGCCCTCGACGGCGTGGAGCGCAACGCCACGCTCAATGGTTTCGCCGAAAAGGTCACTTGCGTCGAAGGCGACGTGTTCGCCGCGCTGCGCGAACTGAAATCCGCCGAAGAGCGCTTCGACGTGGTGATCGCCGATCCACCCGCCTTCATCAAGCGCAAGAAGGACATCAAGAACGGCGAGGCCGCCTACCGCCGCCTCAACGAAACTGCCATGCGCCTGCTCAACAAGGACGGCATCCTGGTCAGCGCCAGCTGCTCCATGCACCTGGAGGAGGACAACCTGCAGAACATCCTGCTGACCAGCGCCCGCCATCTGGATCGCAACATCCAATTGCTCGAGCGCGGCGCCCAGGGCCCGGATCACCCGGTACACCCGGCCATCAATGAGACCAGCTACATCAAGAGCCTGACCGTGCGCCTGCTGCCCAATAGCTGAGCAAGCTGCACCTGCCGAGTGCGTTTCGGCAGGTGCCCCTTCTCCCTCGCGCTGTTACCTCCTCCTACACCCCGCCTCGCATCTCGCCCAGCATGGACTAGGCTTGAGCCTGCATAGCAGAGCGCTATCAGCGAGCCAGTCGTCATCTGGCTTGCTTATTGCTTTTGCCTATCGCCATAACGATCGCCTCCCACGAAGGAGGCGCATCGACCTAGAAGGTGGAGCTTCGGCCACGAGCTGACTTCACATTGCCGATAGTGGGGAGGACTATGGCTGCGCAGGCTGGGAACGACGCGTTCCTGCGATTCACCAACGTGAAAAAGACCTACGACCACAAGACGCTGGTGGTCAAGGACTTCAACCTCAACGTGGCCAAGGGCGAATTCATCACCCTGCTCGGCCCTTCAGGCTCAGGCAAAACCACCTGCCTGATGATGCTCGCCGGCTTCGAGGACGTAACCAGCGGCGAGATCCTGATCAACGGCCGCAACGTCACCAGCATCGCCCCGTATGACCGCAACATCGGCATGGTCTTCCAGCAGTACGCGCTGTTCCCGCACATGACCATTCGCGAGAACCTGGCCTACCCCCTGAAAATCCGCAAGCTGCCCAAGGACGAGATTCGCGCCAAGGTCGAGGAATACCTCGCCCTGGTCGAACTGCAGGCCTTCGGCGGCCGCTACCCCGGCCAGCTCTCCGGCGGCCAGCGCCAGCGCGTGGCCCTGGCCCGCGCACTGATCTTCGCCCCGGACATCGTGCTGATGGACGAGCCGCTCGGCGCGCTGGACAAGAAGCTGCGCGAGCAGATGCAGTTCGAGATCAAGCGCCTGCACGAGCAGCTCGGCTTCACCGTGATCTACGTCACCCACGACCAGACCGAAGCGCTGACCATGAGCGACCGCATCGCCGTGTTCAACAACGGCGTGGTGCAGCAATGCGCGCCGCCCCACGTACTTTACGAGCGCCCGGCCAACCTGTTCGTCGCCGACTTCATCGGCGAGAGCAACAAGCTGGCCGGGGTGATCGAGAGCGTCGCCGAAGACAGCGTGCAGGTGCGTCTGGACGATGGCGGCCTGGTCCGGGCGCTGAAGGCCAACTGCACCGAAGTCGGCCAGCCGACCACGGTGTCGGTACGCCCGGAGAAGCTCAACTTCACCGACCGCCTCGGCGGCAGCGGCAACCAGGTCAAGGCGCGCTTCGTCACCCGTCACTACGTCGGCGAATACATCCGCTATCACTTCGAGACCGCCAGCGGCAGCGAGCTGGTGGTGAAGAATCTGAACGATAGTTCAGCCCCGCAACTCAGCACTCAGCAGGAAATCGCCCTGGCCTGGCTGCCGGAAGACAGCCAGGCCCTGGATCGATCGGAAGTCCCCACCCACAACTAGTAGAAGCAAATGGAGCACAGCAATGGCTAGATCACTGACTACCAGCGTTTCCACCTTCGCCCTGGTGGCGGCACTGGGACTCACCGCTGGCAACGCCACGGCCCAGGACAGCCTCACCGTAGTGTCCTGGGGCGGCGCCTATGGGGCGGCGCAGAAGAAGCACGTCATCGACCCGTACCAGGCAGAAACCGGGGTCAAGGTATTGTTCGAGGATTACTCCGGCGGCGTCGCCGAGATCAAGGCTCAGGTCGAATCAGGCAACATCCAGTGGGACGTGGTCGACTTCGAAGTGATCGACCTCGAGCGCGCCTGCTCCGAAGGCTTGCTGGAAACCCTCGACCACAGCGTACTGCCGGCCGGCATCGACGGCACCCCGGCGGCCCAAGACTTCATCCCCGAAGCCCTGGCCAGCGAATGCGCGGTGGGTAACATCGTCTGGTCGGTGGTATTCGCCTACAACCAGAACACCATCGGTGATACCAAGGCAGCCAGCATCGACGACTTCTTCGATACCGCTAAGATTCCCGGCAAGCGCGCCCTGCGCAAACGCCCGCAGGTAAACATGGAGTGGGCACTGCTGGCCGATGGCGTGGCGCCCGATGAAGTCTACGAAGTGCTGGCCACCCCCGAAGGCCAGCAGCGCGCCTTCGACAAGCTGGACAGCATCAAGAAGGACATCGTCTGGTTCGACTCCTGGTCGCAGGCGCCACAACTGCTCAATGACGGCGGTGCGGTGCTGGTGCAGTCGGCCAACGGCCGCTTCTACGACGCCATCGTGCAGGAGAAGAAACCCTTCGAAATCGTCTGGGACGGCCACGTCTACGACCTCGACGCCTGGGCCATCGTCAAAGGCTCGAAGAAGAAGGACCTGGCCATGGAGTTCATCAAGTACGCCACCGGCTCCAAGCCCCTGGCAGGCATGCCGGACGTAGCCTACGGCCCGACCCGCAAGTCGTCCATGCCGCTGGCCGACCAGAGTGCGGCGCCGCACCTGCCGACCGCTCACCTGGACAAAGGCATCCAGGCCGGCTCCGAGTTCTGGGCTGACTACGGCGAGTCGCTGGGCGAGAAATTCAACGAGTGGCTGCTGAAGTAAATGCCGTCAGCTCCCCTCTCCCACTTGTGGGAGAGGGGTTGGGGGAGAGGGCGAGCCTGTCACCCTCTCCCCAGCCCTCTCCCGTAAACGGGAGAGGGAGCTACTGATCGGCACTCGCTCTACGTCCTGTTTTCCGGAGTAACGCCTTGTCATCCCTGACCACCAGCGAAGCTGGCCAAGCCGCCAGCGCCCGTCGCAAGAAACGCCTCGCCGCCTTTCTCTTCGTGGTGCCGCTGCTGCTGTTCATCATCGTCACCTTCGTCGCCCCCATCGGTACCATGCTGTGGCGCAGTGTGTATCACCCGACCGTGGCCGAACTGATTCCGCAGACCCTGGCCGAGCTCGAACACTGGGAAGATCACAAGCAACTGCCAGACGAGAAGACTCTGCAGGTATTCGTCGGCGAACTGCACGCGCTCAACGAACAGCGCCTGTCAGGCAAGCTGTCCGAGGAGTTCAACCGCGCCTATACGGGCATGTCCAGCGTGGTCAAATCCACCGCGCGGCGCATCGGCCGGATGGATGCCGAAGCGCTGTCCTCCGAGGGCGTCGAAGCCCTGCTCGCCAGCCACCGCAACTGGAGCAAGCCCGAGCTGTGGTACGCCATCGAGCGCGCCGGCAAGGTTTACACCTACGATTACTACCTGACCGCCCTGGACCTGGAGCTGCATCCCGACGATGGCATCCAGGTGCGCCAGGACACGCAGATCTACCTGCAGCTGTACTCCAAGACCCTGAACATGGCGCTGGTCATCACCCTGCTCTGCGCCCTGCTCGGCTACCCGCTGGCCTACTACCTGGCGAGCCTGCCGTCGAACCGCGCCAACCTGCTGCTGGTACTGGTGCTGCTGCCGTTCTGGACCTCGCTGCTGGTGCGCACCACCTCATGGATCGCCCTGCTGCAGACCAACGGCGTGATCAACTCCACGCTCATGGGCATCGGCCTGATCAGCCAGCCCTTCGAGATGCTCTACACCTCGTTCGCCACCGTGGTGGCAATGACCCACATCCTGCTGCCATTCATGATCCTGCCTCTGTACAGCGTGATGCGCGGCATCGACCCCAGCTACATGCGCGCCGCGCTCAGCCTGGGCGATAAGCCGGTACCGGCCTTCGTCCGCATCTACTTCCCGATGACCTTGCCCGGACTCAGTGCCGGGGCACTGCTGGTGTTCATCATCTCCGTGGGCTACTACATCACCCCGGCACTGGTCGGTGGCACCGACGGGCAGATGATCAGCAACATCATCGCCTTCCACATGCAGCGCTCGAACAACTGGGAGCTGGCCGCCGCGCTGGGCTCGCTGCTGCTCGGGCTGATCCTGTTGCTGTACTGGGTGTACGACCGCTTCGTCGGCGCCAGCAATATCAAGTTGGGATGAACATGTCCGTACCGTCATTTCCTCATAACGGCGTAGCCCGGATGCAATCCGGGAAAACCGGCCCCCATCCCTCCCCGGATTTCATCCAGGCTACGGGCGGCACTGGCCGTCCCTACAACCCGGACTCAGCGCTATGAAAATTCCTGCCTATTACGGCTTCTGGCACCACCTCGGCAACTGGCTGCTCAAGGTCAGCTCCTGGCTGGTGCTGCTGTTTCTGATCCTGCCGATCCTGGTGATCGTACCGCTGTCGTTCAACGCCGAGCCGTTCTTCAGCTTCACCGAAGGCATGCTCACCCTTGACCCCGAGGCCTACTCGCTGCGCTGGTACCAGGAGATCCTCAACGATCCGAAGTGGATCCTGGCGATCAAGAACAGCTTCTTCATCGGCATCCTCTCGACCATCCTCGCCACGATTCTGGGTACCTGCGCCGCCGTCGGTCTGGCGCGCGACGAGATGCCGTTTCGCCGCTTCATCACCGCCCTGCTGCTGTCGCCGATGATCGTGCCGCTGATTATCACCGCCGCCGGCATGTTCTTCTTCTACTCCAACCTCGGCCTGGCCGGCGGTTACCTTGGCGTGATCCTGGCCCATGCCGCACTTGGCACGCCCTTCGTCATCATCACCGTCACCGCCACGCTCACCGGCTTCGACTACAGCCTCGCGCGTGCCGCACTGAATCTGGGCGCCACGCCGATCCGCGTGTTCTTCGACGTAATCATGCCGCTGATCCGCCCCGGGGTGATCAGCGGCGCGCTGTTCGCCTTCATCACCTCGTTCGATGAAGTGGTGGTGATCCTGTTCATGGCCGGCCCACAGCAACGCACCATTCCGCGGCAGATGTTCTCGGGCCTGCGCGAGCAGATCAACCCGAGCATCCTGGCCATCGCAACCCTGCTGATCCTGGTGTCCATCGCCCTGCTGGTCACCCTGGAACTGCTACGCCGACGTGCCGAGCGGATGCGCGGGATCGAAATACCGCATTGAGCCGTCACAGGCCTGCGCACGACCGGCAACCTTCCCCCGCCCGCCTCGGCGGGCGTAGAATCGCAGCATTCCTCGCCAGAAATCCTCCGGCGGGCCCGTGAGCCCCGGCCGAACGAACGGTGATCCCGTTTCGTCATGCAGCCTCCTGACACCGCGGCGATCTGCCGCTCGACGACGCTCACCGCACACACAACCGAATTAGTCGCAGGAATACCGTCATGCCCGATTACCGCTCGAAAACCTCCACCCACGGCCGCAACATGGCCGGCGCCCGCGCCCTGTGGCGCGCCACCGGGATGAAGGACGAAGACTTCAAGAAGCCGATCATCGCCATCGCCAACTCCTTCACCCAGTTCGTGCCCGGCCACGTGCATCTGAAGGATCTGGGTCAGCTGGTCGCCCGCGAGATCGAGAAGCACGGCGGCGTGGCCAAGGAATTCAACACCATCGCCGTGGACGACGGCATCGCCATGGGCCACGACGGCATGCTCTATTCGCTGCCGAGCCGCGAGATCATCGCCGACTCCGTCGAATACATGGTCAACGCCCATTGCGCCGACGCCATCGTCTGCATCAGCAACTGCGACAAGATCACCCCCGGCATGCTGATGGCCGCCCTGCGCCTGAACATCCCGGTGGTGTTCGTCTCCGGCGGCCCGATGGAAGCCGGCAAGACCAAGCTGGCCAACCATGGTCTGGACCTGGTCGACGCCATGGTCATCGCCGCCGACTCCTCGGCCAGTGACGAAAAGGTCGCCGAATACGAGCGCAGCGCCTGCCCGACCTGCGGCAGCTGTTCCGGCATGTTCACCGCCAACTCGATGAACTGCCTGACCGAAGCCTTAGGGCTTTCCCTGCCGGGCAACGGTTCGACCCTGGCCACCCACAGTGACCGCGAGCAGCTGTTCCTGCGTGCTGGCCGCCTGGCCGTCGAGCTGTGCCAGCGCTACTACGGCGAAGGCGACGAGTCGGTGCTGCCGCGCAACATCGCCAACTTCAAGGCGTTCGAGAACGCCATGATGCTCGACATCGCCATGGGCGGTTCGACCAACACCATCCTGCACCTGCTGGCCGCAGCCCAGGAAGCCGAGGTGCCGTTCGACCTGCGCGACATCGATCGCCTGTCGCGCAAGGTGCCGCAGCTGTGCAAGGTGGCGCCGAACATCCAGAAGTACCATATGGAAGACGTGCACCGCGCCGGTGGCATCTTCTCCATCCTCGGCGAGCTGGCCCGGGGCGGGCTGCTGCATACCGACGTGCACACGGTACACAGCCCCAACATGGCCGAAGCCATCGCCCAGTGGGACATCACCCAGACCCAGGACGAAGCGGTTCACCACTTCTTCAAGGCTGGCCCGGCCGGCATCCCGACCCAGACCGCGTTCAGCCAGAGCACCCGCTGGCCAAGCCTGGACGATGACCGAGAGAACGGCTGTATTCGCAGCGTCGAGCACGCGTACTCCCAGGAAGGCGGACTTGCGGTGCTGTACGGCAACATCGCCCTCGATGGCTGCGTGGTGAAGACCGCGGGCGTGGACGAATCGATCCATGTCTTCGAGGGCAGCGCCAAGGTCTTCGAGAGCCAGGACAGCGCGGTCAAGGGCATCCTCAATGACGAAGTGAAGGAAGGTGACATCGTCATCATCCGTTACGAAGGCCCGAAGGGCGGCCCGGGCATGCAGGAAATGCTCTATCCGACCAGCTACCTGAAGTCCAAGGGCCTGGGCAAGGCCTGCGCCCTGCTCACCGACGGCCGCTTCTCCGGCGGCACCAGCGGCCTGTCCATCGGTCACGCCTCGCCGGAAGCGGCAGCAGGCGGCGCCATCGGCCTGGTCAACGACGGCGACAAGATCCTCATCGACATCCCCAACCGCAGCATCAACCTGCTGGTCAGCGATGACGAACTGGCCGCCCGCCGCGCCGAACAGGACAAGAAGGGCTGGAAACCGGCAGCTCCGCGCGCCCGCAAGGTAACCACCGCGCTCAAGGCCTACGCCCTGCTGGCCACCAGCGCCGACAAGGGTGCGGTGCGCAACAAGGCCATGCTGGACGGCTGATACTCATCCGCCCCAGCCTAACCCAAGCCCGGCCATGTGCCGGGCTTGGTCGTTTTATCGATAGCCACTACCATTTGCCCTCCGTCAGGTTGCCAGAGCCCCGTTCTTATGCCCAAGTCACCCGTCGCGTTTGAAGCCTTGCCGTATCACTTGCAATCGGTGCTGTTCAACCTGGCGCCCTGTGTCATGGGGCAGAACAAAACCGCATTGCTCAAACACCTGCGCGCGCTCAACGTGCGCCTCTCCAGCTCACGGCAGCTTGATCACACCTGCTTCGGCGAGGTAGCCAAGGAACTCATCGCAACCGGCTGGCTCACCCAGGAGCAAAGCGACAGGCAAACCTTGTTTGGCATCACGCCGAATCTACGCAACGAAGTACTGCTGCGTCTGTTCGAGTCAGCGGATCGCGTCGCATTGCTCAAGGCACATGTGCAACAGCTAACCCCACTCGACACCTGGTCATCACCGTCCAGCAAGCGGCTCATGGAGGAAGTCTGGCTGGCGATCATCGCCGACGATGGCGATTACCTGGCGCAGGCGCTGGAGCAACTGGACGATGTGGTCCCCATCCATGAATCGCTGGAATGGCACCCGATCCGGCAGATGCTCAACGACGAAGCCGGGCAGACCCTCTTGGCCAGACTGTCCCTGCCGGTTCGCCAGCTACTGCTCGACGACCACCTGCAACTGGCCGCAATACTGTGCTCACCGGCCGAGCAGAGCTATCGAATGGCCCTGCAGAGCCTGCAACAGCACAACGATATGGAGCTTGGCTTGCAGGTACTGCTACATGCCCTGTGGCGCGGCGACCAAGCAACCCTCGGGCAGATGGCCCTTGAGACGCGCAGCCTGATGCATGTGGTCATCAGCCTGTTCGCCAAGGGCGCCTTGCGCGACATGCTGGCCGTGCTACGTGAGTGGATGGCCGATCTGCGCAAGCAGACCAAAAAGCGCAAGATCGACCTCCCGCCGACACTCAACGCGCTGTACTGCCTGGCGCTGATTCAGGAAAACGATCCCAAGCAGTTACCAACGCTCAAACAAGCCCTACAACTGGGCAGCAAACAGGGTTATGGCATCGCCTATCAGCTGCTGCTGAGTTTTCTCGACCTGCGCCAAGGCAGTCGACCGCCGCAGTTGCACAAACTGCCGCCATTGGCGCCGGGCCTGGATGGGTTGCTGCTGGGCCTGGCGCTGTACTGGCTGGATGAGCCGCTGGCCAGGCAAAAAGCCTGGCGCAACGCCCTGCATCAGCAGGCGCAGCAGCTACGTGAAAATGGCTATCGTTGGCTCGCCGATGAATACGAAGCGCTGATCAGCCGCCAATTTGGCACCAATGCGCCACTGCCTGATGGTGCGCTGCCCCTGGTAGACCTGTATCAGCGTCAGGAAAGCTGGCAACTGGCACTCAACGCGCTGAGCCTGATCCGCTCACCGGCCAACCCGGTCAAGAGCGCCGAACAACACACGCGCCTGGCCTGGCTGCTCCACATGGACCGCTACAGCGGTCTGATGCTCGAGCCCCGCGAGCAAAAACGCAACGCCAAGGGGCAATGGAGCAAGGGCCGCCCGGTTGCCCTCAAGCGTCTGCTCGAGGACGGCGGCAGCCTGGACTTTCTCTGCGATCAGGACCGTGAGGCCAGCCGCCTGATCCAGGTCGAGAACAGCTATTACGGTGGTCGCCAGTACAGCCTGCCGGCTGCCATTGCACTGCAGCGCCTGGTGGGCCATCCCCATCTGTTCTGGCAGGACGCACCGGAGGTAAGAGTCGACGTCAGCCTGGGCGAGCCCGGCCTGCAGCTCAAGGAAGACAAAGGCCAGATCAACCTGCGGCTTCAGCCCGAGGGCATCGCCGACGGTGAGCTGCTGCTGGAGAAGGAAACCCCCACGCGGCTGAAGATCTACCCGGCCAGCAAGGAGCTGCGGCAGATCGCCGATATCATCGGTGACGGCCTCAAGGTGCCGCTGTCGGCCAAGGCGCAACTGGTCGAAGCCATTAGCAGTATCGCCCCGTTGCTGCCCATCCACTCGGATATCCCGGAACTGACCGCGCACGTCGAAGAGATAGCCGCCGATACCCGCCTCTACGCCCATCTGCTGCCGTTGGCCGAGGGGCTGCGCTTGCAATTGCTGGTGCGGCCGCTGGCCGAAGGCGGCTGGTTCCGACCTGGGCATGGCAGCGAGCGCCTGCTGGGTGAGCGCGACGGCAAAACCGTGCAAGTGGCGCGTAATCTCAAGCACGAACGCCAAGCCCTGCAACAGATCCTCGACACCTGCCCAGCCCTGGCCAATGCCGAAAGCGATGGCCAGGAGTGGCAACTGGAAAACCCGCAGGACGCCCTGCAGGTGCTCAGCGAGCTGCAGGCCATCGACGGCCAGCTACTCGAATGCGTCTGGCCGGAAGGCGAGCGCATGCGCATCAAGGGTCGCCGTGAAATCCAGCAGCTCAAGCTCGGCCTCAAACTGACAGGCGACTGGTTCCAGTTGCAGGGCGGTTTGACCCTCGACGATGGCAAGGTGCTGCAACTGCGCCAGTTGCTGGAACTGCTCAAGGCCAGCCCTGGGCGCTTCATCAAGCTCGGCGACAACGACTGGCTGGCCCTCGGCAACAGCCTGCGCAAACGCCTGGACGAACTGGCCCACCTGGCCGAACGGGTCAACGACGACGGCCTGCGCCTCAGCCCGCTGACCACTCCACTGCTCGCCGAACTGGCCGAAGCGGCCGGCGAATTCAAGGCCGGCCAGGACTGGCAGGCGCACCTGCAACGCCTGCAATCACTGCGTGATTACCAGCCCAGCGTGCCCAGCACGCTGCAGGCCGAATTGCGTGACTACCAGGTGGAAGGCTTCAACTGGCTGGCGCGCCTGGCGCACTGGGGTGTCGGCGCCTGCCTGGCCGATGACATGGGCCTGGGCAAAACCGTGCAGACTCTCGCCCTGCTCCTGCTGCGAGCCACGCAAGGCCCACAACTGGTGGTGGCGCCCACTTCGGTCGCCCTCAACTGGCTCAACGAAGCGCAGCGTTTCGCCCCGACCCTGCAGGTGCGCAACTACAACCAGCAACGCAGCCTCGAAGGCCTCGGCCCACGCGACCTGCTGATCACCAGCTACGGCCTGCTGCAACAGGATGCCGAGGCCTTCACCGCCGTGTCCTGGGCCAGCGCGGTACTGGACGAAGCACAAGCGATCAAGAACGCCCAGACCAAGCGCTCCCAAGCTGCCATGGCACTGCAGGCCGACTTCCGTATGGTGGCCACCGGCACGCCGCTGGAAAACCACCTCGGCGAGCTGTGGAACCTCATGCGCTTCATCAACCCCGCTCTGCTCGGCAGCCAGGAAAGCTTCGCCCAGCGCTTCGCCAACCCCATCGAAAATGGTGATGCAGGCGCCCGCCGCGCGCTCAAGCAACTGATCCAGCCGTTCATCCTGCGCCGCCTGAAAAGCCAGGTGCTCGACGAATTGCCAGCGCGCACCGAAATCACCTACAGCGTACCGCTATCCGACGGCGAGGCCCTGCAATACGAAGCCCTGCGCCAACAGGCAGTGGAAAAACTCAATGCCTCCAGCGACAAGGACAACCAACCGTTGCAGGTGCTGGCGGAAATTACCCGACTGCGGCGCTTCTGCTGCCATCCGTCGCTGGTCATTCCCGGCTCGCCCCTGGCCAGCAGCAAACTCGCGGCATTCCAGGCCATCGTCAGCGAACTGCTGGAAAACCGTCACAAGGCGCTGGTGTTCAGCCAATTCGTCGACCACCTGAGCATCGTCCGTCGCTGGCTCGATGAGCGCGGCATCGCCTATCAGTATCTCGACGGCTCGACACCGGCCAAGGCCCGTCAGGCTGCCGTGGACGCCTTCCAGAGCGGCAGCGGCGAAATCTTCCTGATCAGCCTCAAGGCTGGCGGCAGCGGCCTCAACCTGACCGCCGCCGACTACGTCATCCACCTCGACCCCTGGTGGAACCCGGCGGTGGAGGATCAGGCCAGCGACCGCGCCCACCGCATGGGCCAGCAGCGCCCGGTGACCATCTATCGACTGGTGACGGAAAACACCATCGAGCAGCAGATCGTCGCGTTGCACGGGCGCAAACGCGACCTGGCCGACAGCCTGCTCGACGGAGGCGAAGTCAGCGGCAAGCTTGACGCAGACGCCCTGCTGCAACTGCTCAAGGGCGAAGCGTGAGCCGCATCGGCCTGATCGCCGACACCCACAACCTGCTACGCCCCGAGGCGCTGGCGGCATTGCAGGGCGTCGACCACCTGATTCATGCCGGTGATATCGGTGGGCCGCATATCCTGGCCAAGCTGCAGCGTATCGCGCCGCTGTCGGTAGTACGCGGCAACAATGATCAGGACAGCTGGGCCGACGCCATCCCCGAGCGCCTGACGCTACGCTTCGGCGCCATCGCCCTGCATGTGCTGCACGACCTCAAGCAGCTGGATATCGACCCGGCAGCTCAGGGCATCGACGTGGTAATCGCCGGTCACTCGCACAAGCCGCTGCACGAGGAACGTAACGGCGTGCTCTACCTCAACCCTGGCAGCGCCGGGCCGCGACGTTTCAAGCTGCCCATCAGCGTGGGCATTGTGCATATCGAGGATGGCCGGGCACGGGCCGAGCTGATCACGCTACAGGTCTAATGCGGGTGCTGGAATTGGTGGGCTGAAGCGGATCGCCGCCCGGCCCACCCTACTCGATCGGGCATGGCTGTAGGGTGGGCTTCAGCCCACCATTCAAGACACCACGCCAGCAAGGCAGATGAAAGAGTCCCATCCACCCTGCGGTGACATTCGACCTTGAAAAACGCCATGGGCGAGGCCATCTATGCAGATACGGCCTTTCAGCACCGACCCCATTCCCTACCTGATGGAGAACCCCATGACCCTCGACGAGCTCAACGCCATTCCCGGCGTGACCGCCAAACCCGACGCAGCCACCGCCGACTTCGTCTACAACCACACCATGATCCGTGTGAAGGATCTGCAGAAGTCGCTGGATTTCTACACCCGCGTGCTGGGCTTCACCCTGCTGGAGAAGAAGGACTTCCCCGACGCCGAGTTCAGCCTGTACTTCCTCGCGCTGATCAATGACAAGTCGCAGATCCCGACCGACCCGGCAGCTCGCCATCAGTGGCGCAAGTCCATCCCCGGCATACTGGAGCTGACCTACAACTACGGCACCGAGAAGGACCCGGAATTCTCCTACCACAGCGGCAACAGCGACCCGCGCGGCTTCGGCCACCTGTGCGTATCGGTGCCGGATATCAAGGCGGCCTGCCAGCGTTTCGAAGACCTCGGCGTGGACTTCCAGAAACGCCTCACCGACGGGCGCATGCGCGACATCGCCTTCATCAAGGATCCGGACGGTTACTGGGTGGAGATCATCCAGTTCACCGAAGTGATCTGATTCTCGCCTCCGCGAAAAACGAAACAACGAGGGGCTGCCTCCAGCGGGGCAGCCCCTCGTTCGTTGCGGGGTTCAGCTGACGCCGACGTAGCGGTCCGCCCGGTGATTGATCGCCAGCACCAGGTTGAGCATCACCGCCCCCAGTACCGATAGCAGCACCTTGTCTGGCGACACCACGAAGATCGCCGCCAGGACGATGCTCGCGTCGATGGCCATCTGCACCGCGCCCGCACGGAAACCGAAGCGCTCCTGCATATACAGCGCGAGAATGTTCACCCCGCCCAGGCTGGCGCGGTGGCGGAACAGCATCAGCAACCCCAGGCCCATCGCAGCACCGCCAAACAGCGCGGCATAGAGAGCACTGAGGTGGGCGAAGGCGACCCACTGCGGGGTCAATTCAGCCAGTAACGAAACCAGCAATACCGCGCAGCCGGTACGCAAGGTGAAGGCCCAGCCCATGCGCCAGATACCGAGCAGGTAGAACGGCAGGTTGACCAGGCAGAACACCAGACCGAACGACCAACCAGCCTGGTAGTTGGCGAGAAAAGCGAGGCCGACGGTGCCGCCTGTCAGCAAACCCGCATGGGCGTAGAAGGCGATGCCCAGCGCCACCAGAGCAGTGCCGAACAGCAGGGCCAGTGCATCTTCCCAGAGTGGATGGCGCACGAAGAGTGCAGCGACGGCGTTCAGTTGCTCGTCGTCGGGCGATTGCTCAGACATGTAAAAACCTGCATCAGGATGCACGAAAGAAAGTTACGGCAGAGGCAAGGCAATGGCCATCACGCCGCACAGGGGAATCTGGCGGCAGAGACGGCCGGAAAGCGCGGCAGGATTATGCGCCGCGGCGCTCCCACACTTCGAAGGCGTAAAACGGTGTCTCGGCCGAAGCCGGGTGCTCGACACTGGAGGTCATGCGCCAGGTAGCCTCGTCGACCTCGGGGAAGAAGGCATCACCCTCGGGCTCCAGACCTACGCGCGTCAGGTACAGGCGATCAGCCCTTGCCAGGCCAAGCTCATAAAGCTGCGCACCGCCGATCAGCATCAACTCCTCGGCACCCTCTTCACGCGCCCAGACATCGGCACGCGCGATGGCGTCTTCCAATGTCGCGAACACTTCGGCACCTTCCAGGGTCAGACCTGGCTGGCGGCTGACCACGATATTGAGCCGCCCCGGCAGCGGCCGACCGAGCGAATCCCAGGTCTTGCGCCCCATGATGATCGGCTTGCCCAAGGTCAGGGCCTTGAAGTGCTTGAGATCCGCCGGCAGATGCCAGGGCAGTTGGTTGTCGCGGCCGATCACGCGGTTGTCGGCGAGGGCGGCGATCAGGCAGAGGGGCAGTGTCGTTTTCATGGCCGCGAGCATAGCAGAGCGCCCCGCGTACCCGCAGCCCACCTTTGGCTTTGCCGAATGACGCACAGAACCGTCTAGGCTTGGAGCTTTGTAGCAGAATCGTCACCCTTGCCGGTGCAGGCTTGGGTTTCCATCCCCTGTGCAAGGAGGTACCACCATGTTGACCAAACCGCTTCGCAGCTGGCTGCTCTGCGCTGGCCTGTTGCTACCGACCCTCGGCCTCACCGCGCCAGCCAAGCCCGACAGCGTGCAGGCCGCCATCGACTGGGCGCAGCAACAGCCCCTGGTGCACAAGGGCAAGCCCCATGGCGACGCCAAACCGCTGGTCATCGCCCACCGCGGCGCCAGCGGTTACGTCCCCGAGCACACCCTGGCCGCCTACGCACTGGCCATTCTGCAGGGCGCGGATTACGTCGAGCCGGACCTAGTGATGACCCGCGACGGCCAACTGGTGGCCCGTCATGACAACGAGCTGGGGCTGACCACCGACGTGGCGCAGCGTACGGAGTTCGCCAACCGCAAGCGCACCCAGACCGTGGATGGTGTCAGCCTGGAAGGCTGGTTCAGCGAGGACTTCACCCTGGCCGAGCTGAAAACCTTGCGTGCCATCGAGCGCATCCCCCAGCAACGCCCAGGCAACACACGCTTCGATGGCCAGTTCGAGATTCCCACCCTGCAGGAGATCATCGACCTGGTTAAGAGCCTGCAACTCAGCCAGCAGCGGGTCATCGGCCTGTACCCGGAAACCAAGCACCCGACCCACTTCCAGCAGATCGGCCTGGCCATGGAGCAGCCATTGGTCAAGATCCTCAAGCGCAATGGCTACAACAGCGCCAAGGCGCCTGTGTACATCCAGTCCTTCGAAGTGGAGAACCTCAAGACCCTCAGCCGTCTGACCCAGGTACGCCTGGTGCAACTGCTGTGGACCGAGGGGCAGCCCTATGACCAGCAGGTGCTCGGCACCGGCCTGAGCTACGCGCAGATGATCACGCCCAAGGGCCTAAAGGCCATCGCCCGCTACGCCAGCGGCATCGGCCCGGAGAAAGGCATGGTCATCCCGCGCGACGCCGCCGGCAATCTGACCACGCCCACCAGCCTGGTGCGTGACGCCCATGCGGCCAAGCTCAAGGTTCACCCCTACACCTTCCGCGCCGAGAACGCCTTCCTGCCCACCAGCCTGCGCAACGGCAGCGAGCCGGCCGAGCGCGGCGATATCGAGGCCGAGCTGCGTGCCTTCCTGGCCACCGGCATCGACGGCCTGTTCATCGATCAGCCGGACATCGCGGTGCGCCTGCGCGAACAACGCTGAGTCGCGCCATGACGGATCAGGGGTTATCCTCAACCCCTGATCCAAACGACGAGACGCCGCGTGACAGACGCCTCCTCCCCCACACTGTTCCAACGCCTCTGGCTCAGCGAGACCATTCGTCTGCGCGAGGAACACGCTGGCCCACTGGAAGACGCCGAGGCCAATCGCCTGGCCCGCGCCGATGCGGGCGAGCTGGCCGAGCGCATTCAGCAGCGCGCCCTGCTGCTGGCCCGCCGTGATGGTCAGTGGCAGGCGCTGTTGCACTGGTTGCAGGCCGCACGCCTGGCCGGTGTGCTGCTGGCACTGCTGGCCCTGCTCAGCGGCTTCGGCCTGGCCCTGGCCGCACTCGGTGACGGTAGCCGTCCGATCAATGTGTTCTGGGCACTGGGCAGCCTGCTCGGGCTCAACCTGCTGATGCTGCTCGGCTGGCTGCTAGGCTTGCTGCTGACCCGTGATCACCCTGGCGCGCTCGGTCGCCTGTGGCTGTGGCTCAGTGAAAAACTGGCGCGCGACGCCAGCGCCGCGCAGTTGGCCCCGGCCCTGCTGCTGATGCTGCAACGCCAGCGCCTGACCCGCTGGGGCCTGGGCCTGATGGTCAACGGCTTGTGGACGCTGGCCATGCTCGCGGCATTGACCACCCTGCTGTTGCTGCTCGCCACGCGCCGCTACGGCTTCGTCTGGGAAACCACCATTCTTGGTGGCGACACCTTCATCGCCCTGACCCAGGCCATCGGCGCCCTGCCCGCGCTGCTCGGCTTCAGCCTGCCAGACATCGACCTCATTCGCGCCAGCGGCGATGCCGCCATCGCCAGCGAAGCAGCCCGGCAGAGCTGGGCCGGCTGGCTGGTCGGCGTGGTGTTGGTCTACGGCCTGCTGCCGCGCCTGCTGCTGACGCTGCTGTGCCTGTGGCGCTGGCAGTCCGGCAAAGGCGCGCTGCGCCTGGATCTCGACCTGCCCGGCTATGGCCTGCTGCGCCAGCGCTTGCAGCCGGACAGCGAACGCCTGGGCATCTGCGACCTGGCCCCCACCGCCCTGCACCAACCGCAAGGTGGCGCCAGTACGCAAGCTGGTAGCGGCGCCCTGCTGCTCGGTATCGAACTAGACGAGCGCCGCCCCTGGCCGCCTGCGTCGCTACCCAAGGGCGTGGCCGATGCTGGCGTGATCGACAGCCGCGAACAACGCCGTCAGTTGCTCGAACAGCTGACCCGCTTCCCGCCCGAACGCCTGGCCATCGCCTGCGACCCGCGCCGCTCACCGGATCGTGGCACCCTGGCACTGATCGGCGAACTGGCGCGCTCGGCCTCGGCCACGCGCATCTGGCTGCTGCCGCCGACACCCGGTGAGAGCCTGGACAGCGCCCGCCTGACGGACTGGCATCAGGCGATCGCCAGCCTGGAGCTGCAGCATGGCGATACGGCACCGCTGAACTGGCTGGAGAGCGGACATGACTGAGCCACTGAAACTGGCACTGGTCGGCCATACCAACGTCGGCAAGACCTCGCTGCTGCGCACCCTGACCCGCGACGTGGAGTTCGGCGAAGTCTCGCCGTGCGCCAGCACCACGCGCCATGTCGAGGGTGCGCGACTGTCGGTGGACGGCCAGGCGCTGCTAGAGCTGTACGACACCCCCGGCCTGGAAGACGCTATTGCCCTGCTCGATTACCTGGAGCGCCTCGACCGTCCCGGCGAACGCCTGGACGGCCCGGCGCGCTTGGCCCGCTTCCTCGAAGGTAGCGAGGCGCGCCAGCGCTATGAGCAGGAAGCCAAGGTGCTGCGCCAGTTGCTGGCCTCCGACGCCGGCCTGTACGTGATCGACGTGCGCGAGCCGGTATTGGCCAAGTACCGCGACGAGTTGGCGGTGCTGACCATGTGCGGCAGACCGCTGCTGCCGGTGCTCAACTTCGTCGCCAGCGCCAGCCATCGTGAACCGGAGTGGCGCGAGGCCCTGGCGCGCCTCGGCCTGCACGCGCTGGTGGCGTTCGACAGCGTGGCGCCGCCGGAGGATGGCGAACGGCGCCTCTACGAAAGCCTCGCCCTGCTGCTGGAGCGCTCGCGCCCGCAGTTGCAGCGCCTGGTCGAGGATCACGAAGCGCAGCGCCGGGCGCGGCGCCAGGCCGGTCAGCGCCTGATCGCCGAACTGCTGATCGACTGCGCCGCCTGCCGCCGCAGCGTCGCCGCGCAACCGGTGCTGGAACAAGGCGCCATTTCTGAGCTACGCGATGCGATTCGCCAGCGTGAACAGCGCTGCGTCGAAGCCCTGCTGCGCCTGTACGCCTTCCGCAGCAGCGATGCCAAAGCGGCCGACCTGCCACTGCTGGACGGCCGCTGGGGCGACGATCTGTTCAACCCGGAAACCCTCAAGCAACTGGGCATCAAGGTCGGCGGCGGCATGGCCGCGGGCGCCGCCACCGGCGTAGGGGTCGATCTGCTGGTCGGCGGCATCACCCTCGGCGCGGCTGCCGCATTGGGCGCAGTGATCGGCGGCAGCGCGCAGACACTGCGCAATTACGGGGAAAGACTGAAGGGCAAGTTGAAAGGCCAGCGCGAACTGACCGTCGATGACGCCGTGCTGCGCCTGCTCGCCCTGCGTCAGCAGCAACTGCTGGCGGCACTGGATAAACGCGGCCACGCCGCGATGGACGCCATCGCCCTCGGCGCCCCGCAGGAAACCCTATGGCGCCAGGGCAAGCTGCCCGCCCCGCTGACCGTGGCACGCGCCCATCCCGAATGGTCGTCGCTCAACCCCGGCGCACGCCTGGAAGAGGCCGAGCGCGCGGAACAGGTAGAGCGTTTGTGCAGTGAAATCGCCATGCAAGCGGTGGGCTGAAGCCCACCCTACGGGCAGATATCGAAAAACCGCGTAGGGTGGGCTTTAGCCCACCAAAATCTACTCACCAAACTCCCCATCACAATCATCCCGCCCACCCCAATCTGCCGGCAGGAGCCCGCGCGCGACATAACGATGGAAACTCGAATAAGGCCAGTCACCGACTTGGGGCACCAGGCCGTGCTTTACCGGGTTGAAATGGATGTAATCGACATGCATCGCGAGATCATCCTCATCTCGAATGCGGTGCTCCCAGAAACGTCTCTGCCAGATGCCTTTCTCACGCTTTCTAGATTTGCTGGCGCTGGCAGACGCCACGGCGGGTAGCGCACGCGAGAACTGGCTTTTGATCAATGCCCAACGTAGGGAATAGTCGCGGTCATCCTCGGGCAGCTCCCATACGGCATGTAGATGATCGGGCAAGACGCAGATGGCGATGGTCTTGAACGGCATGCGCTTGTTGGCCTCGACATAGACCTGGCGCAGCAGCGCAATTTCCTCAACCAGTAAGCGGGACCGACGATCAGCGAGGGTAACCGTGAAGAAGTAGGTAGCACCGGGAATCCGTTCGCGGCGGTAATTGGGCATGGGCAATCCCTTGCCTGTGGGGCGTCGGTGAAGGGGCCGGCGGCATGGTGAATCGGTGGGCTGAAGCCCACCCTACAAGAACGCCGCCCAGGCACCGTACATCCTAGTAGAGCTTCGTGACGCTGCCAGACCAAGGGTGGGCTTCATACCGTAGGGTGGGCTTTAGCCCACCAGACCCACCCACAGCCATCTCAGACCGCCACCGGCGCCTTGATATGCGGATGCGCCTCGTAGCCGACCAACTCGAAGTCTTCGAACCTGAAAGCCAGCAAATCCTTCACCTCGGGGTTGAGCTTCATGGTCGGCAGCGGCAGCGGCTGGCGGGTCAGCTGCAGGTCGGCCTGTTCGATATGGTTGGCGTACAGGTGGCAGTCGCCGCCGGTCCAGATGAACTCGCCCGGCTGCAGGTCGCACACCTGCGCCACCATCAGGGTCAGCAGCGCGTAGCTGGCGATGTTGAAGGGCACGCCGAGGAAGATGTCCGCCGAACGCTGATACAGCTGGCAACTCAGCTTGCCGTCAGCCACGTAGAACTGGAACAGCGCATGGCACGGCGGCAGGGCCATCTGGTCGACCAGTGCCGGGTTCCAGGCCGAGACGATCAGGCGGCGCGAATCCGGGTTCTTCCTGATCATCTCGATCAGCTTGGCGATCTGGTCGATGGACTCGCCATTGGGCGCCGGCCAGCTGCGCCACTGGTAGCCGTAGACCGGGCCGAGGTCGCCGTTCTCGTCGGCCCACTCGTCCCAGATGCTGACGCCGTTTTCCTTCAGGTAACGGATGTTGGTGTCGCCCTGCAGGAACCACAGCAGCTCGTGGATGATCGAGCGCAGGTGGCACTTCTTGGTGGTGACGATGGGGAAGCCGTCGGCCAGGTCGAAACGCATCTGATAGCCGAACACGCTGTAGGTGCCGGTACCGGTGCGGTCTTCCTTGAAGGTGCCGTGCTCGCGCACGTGGCGCATCAGGTCGAGGTACTGTTTCATCAGGCGGCTCCTTGTACGGGCTGGCGCTTGTAGGCGTAGGCGATCAGGCCCAGGCCAGCGAGGATCATCGGTACGCACAGCACCTGGCCCATGGTCAGCCAGCCCCAGGCCAGGTAGCCCAGCTGGGCATCGGGCACGCGGACGAATTCGACGATGAAGCGGAACACGCCGTAGCAGGCGGCGAACATGCCGGACACGGCCATGGTCGGCCGCGGTTTGCGCGAATAGAACCAGAGGATGGTGAACAGCGCCACGCCCTCCAGGGCGAACTGGTACAGCTGCGACGGATGGCGCGCCAGTTGCTCAGGGTCGGTGGGGAAGACCATCGCCCAGGGCACAT
>JAEYXX010000076.1 GCA_023431055.1 Pseudomonadota bacterium | reverse complement strand
ATGCGCAACAATGGTCACCGGCTCCCCGACCTCGCACTTCTTTACCGCTACAACCTTGTGATGCGAAGTCCGCCACTCTCTCGAGTCCGGCTTCGGGATACTCCACGTAGTGGTAATGAGGCGGGGGGCCGATCTACAGACGAGGTCACGCAAGGCGCCTCTAGGAGCGAACGGCCTCCCCGGAAACTGTTTCTTCGTTGCGGTTGGTAATGCGCTCAACATACAAGGAGCGGCTTCAGCCGCGAATCGTTTGGTAGAACACCGCAAAAGCAAAAGCGTCGCCCCGGGGCGGGAGTCCTAAACAGACCCCGCAGGCCCCCTAGTAGGAGCGGCGCCCGCCGCGATCCGTGCCGGACTGACAGCCATCGCGGCTAAAGCCCCTCCCACGACACCATCGCTGAACACCCCGAATTCTAACCACGCAGATATCGCGTTAAAGTGTTGACTTCTCTTTTTTAATCAGTAACATACGCGCCGTTGTTCCGCGATAGCTCAGTCGGTAGAGCAAATGACTGTTAATCATTGGGTCCCTGGTTCGAGTCCAGGTCGCGGAGCCAAATTTAAAGCCTCGGTTCATACCGGGGCTTTTTCGTTTTCGGCAGACTCCCACCAGAAACTAAGTCTCAGGTTACTCATCTCCCTGAAGGAACCCGCTGCACCTGTAGGAGCCGCGCCCCGCGGCGAATCGAAAGAACACCGCAACGCCGAGAGCTTCGCCCCGAGACGGGGCTCCTACAAAAACGCAAATCGCGTAGTCCAGCACCCTCGCCCTACAAAAACGAAAAAGGCCGGTCAAAAGACCGGCCCAGACAGCAACGCCGCCAGGCGTCAATTAACACTCAACTTGTCGCGATTCTTCTCCAGCGTCGCCTCGCCGATACCTTTCACCTCCAGCAACTCGTCGACCGAAGCGAAATTACCGTGCTCTTCTCGGTAATCCACGATCGCCTGCGCCTTGGCCGCACCAATCCCCGCCAGCTCACGCTGCAGAGTTGCAGCATCGGCGGTATTCAGATTGACCGCGGCAACCTGCGCCACCTGAGCGGCAGCCGGTTTGGCGCTTTCGGTTTTTGGGGTTTCAGCTGCGGCGGCAGCCAGAGAGAAGGAAGCGAGAACAGCGAACAGAAGGGAAGATAGACGGAGTTTTTGCATGATGTGCATTCCTTGTCGTAAGTAGATCCAAGTGAGGTTTGAAACCCCACAAGAATCAACCTAGACGCTATCTTCCAGCTGTCAAATCCCTGGTTCAGCGCTCCCGGTTTCTAAGATGAATCCAGTCCACGATCTCACCTTCCGGCACATAACCATGTACTGTTTCGCGCAGCAGCACTCGCACGCGAGCGTAATCATCCTCACTGACTGCCACCAGCAGCGCCTGTAAACGAGCCTTCAACTCGTCCCACGGCAACATATCCTCTTCCGCACGCATGATCATCGGATGCTCGGTCGGCTTCACATCCTCGCCAATCAGCAACTCTTCATAAAGCTTCTCACCCGGACGCAACCCGGTGAACTCGATACCGATATCGCCATGCGGAGTGCGCTCATCGCGCACAGTCAGGCCGGACAAACGAATCATCTTTTCGGCAAGATCGGCGATCTTCACTGGCTCGCCCATATCCAGCACGAACACATCACCGCCCTGCCCCAACGAACCGGCCTGAATGACCAGCTGCGCTGCCTCGGGAATGGTCATGAAATAACGGGTGATGTTCGGATGAGTCACCGTCACCGGCCCACCCTGCTTGATCTGTTCCCTGAACAATGGAATCACCGACCCGGAAGAGCCCAGCACATTGCCAAAACGCACCATGGTGAACCGGGTCTTGTTGACGTGATGAACACCTGAGTCATCGCCGAACAGCAACGGCGCAGACTCACGACTCAGCGCCTGCAGCACCATCTCAGCCAAGCGCTTGGTGCTGCCCATGACATTGGTGGGTCGTACCGCCTTATCGGTTGAGATCAGCACAAAATTGGCAACACCCGCCTTGATCGACGCCTGCGCGGCATTGAGCGTACCAACCAGGTTATTGAGCACGCCCTCAGCAACATTATGCTCGACCATCGGCACATGCTTGTACGCGGCGGCGTGATAGATGGTGTTGACCCGCCAGGTCTGCAGAATATCGAACAACCGCTCGAAGTTGCGGATAGACCCGAGAATGGGCACCAGCTTGATCGGCAGCGACTCCCGCTCGATTCGCCGCTGCAATTCACCATGAATACTGTAGAGATTGAGCTCACTGTGCTCGAAAAGCAGCAAGGTCCGCGCGCCGCTGGCGAGAATCTGCCGACACAACTCCGAACCAATGGAGCCACCAGCTCCGGTGACCAGAACCACCTGATTCTTGATGCAGCGCTCGAACAAATCTTGCCGAGGCGGAACAGCATCACGCCCGAGAAGGTCAGCGATATCGACTTCCTGAAGGTCTTCGACCTTTACCCGCCCACTGGCGAGATCCATAAACCCGGGGATGCTGCGCACATGAAGCGCGTAAGGCTCCAACGCCTCGAGTATCTCCCGCCTGCGCGCGCGGGGGATCGAGGGCATTGCCAGCAAAACCTCTGTAACACCCGTTTCATCGATCATTTGCTGAATATGCTTGGGCGTGTAGACGCGCAGCCCCGCAATCGTGCGAGTAGCAATACCGGAATCATCATCAATGAATGCCGCCGGACGCATCGCTTTACCCAAACGCAAAGCTGCTACCAGCTGATTACCAGCCGCCCCGGCCCCATATATGGCGACCTTAGAAGTGCCTGACTCGATATCGCGGCGGCGAGCAATCGGCTCGAACCAATCACCTATAAAGAACTGGCGCATGGTCAAGCGCAAACCACCCAACAGCAGCAGGCTCAGCCACCAATAATTAAAAACCATGGATCTTGGAACCAGCGCCGTCGGGCCGCGATACCAATAGACCGCCAGAGACAACACCAACGCAGACAAGGTAACCGCCTTGGCTATCGTCACAAGGGCGTCATTGCCTACGTAGCGCATTACCGCACGATACATACCCAATCTGATAAAGATCGGGAGAGCAATTGCAGGCGCCAGCAGAAACAGCCAGCCATGACCTGAAAGAGGTCTGGCAGCATCCAAATCCCCCATGCGAATGGCAAACGACAGCCACAGCGCCAGCCAAATCAGCAATACATCAACAGCTAGCTGAAGAGCCCGCTTTTGCCGACGAGACAAATGCAAAAGACATTGGCGCAATAACTCTATTCGTCGACGGATCATCTAAAAACCTCAATCCTTGGCAATCAAAGCTTGGCCAGGTTTGATAACTAAACCTGGCTCGATAACGACACCATATCCAGCACTGCAACCTGCCTGTAGCCAAGCAGCTTCGCCGACCGCGACTCCCCCGGCCAAGCAGACACCGACACCAAGATGCGCATAGTCGTCCAAAGTCGCATCATGATCGACCACCGCTCCCGCGTTGATGATCACCCCTTGCCCTAACCGAGCCTCAGTGCCAACGACTGCCAGTGACATAATGGCTGAGCCGGGCCCTATCGAGGCTGAAGGACTCACACAGGCGCGAGGGTGAACCACGCTGACCAACGCAATGCCAGAGGCAGCTATCTTTTCTTGCCAGGCACGGCGCAAGCCATTATTACCAACCGCCGCGATAGCTCCGTCAGTTGCCCCTGCATGTTCAGCCAAATGGCTAAGACCACCGACCACAGGCACGCCACAAACAACCCTCAACTCAGGCCATCTATCGTCGAGGAAAACCACCTGCTGCCACTCTCCAGAGAGTAACGCAGCCTCGGCAACAGCCTTGCCATGACCTCCGGCACCAAGAACAAGCAATCTAAGCAACTGGCTCATTTTCGTTCCAGTTCGCCTGCACGGAACTTGATAGCCAGCACTATCAAAGGCAGGTAAGCCAGCAATAGTCCGATCAAACCATCGCCGCCTTGCACCACCCAGACTGCCACCGGTAACAGCCAGCAAAGATTGATCGCTGCAACCGCCAGAGTAACCGGCAGATGCCGGCCGAACTGACGCGAGGCGTATTGATACGCGTGGCTTCGATGAGCTTCATAAACCTTGTCTCCGCGCAGTAAACGCCGAAGTAGAGTAAAGGTCGCGTCCACCACAAAAACACCCAACAAGATCAGCCAGCCCCAAAGCAAGGATTGATCTATCCACGCCGCCTGCAAGGAAAGAACGCCAAGCACGACACCCAGAAAGCCACTGCCAGCATCGCCCATGAAAATTTTTGCAGGGGGAAAATTCCAGTAAAGGAATCCCGCCACCGCAAATGACAACAACAGCGGCAGTACTGCAGCATCAGCATGCCCGTGAAGGACATACAACAGAGCCCCGCCCAAACACACACAGATAGCCTCGATGCTGGCGATGCCATCGATTCCATCCATGAAGTTGTAAAGGTTGAGTAACCAAACCAGATACAAAGAGGCCAGCAAATAACCCAGCCAACCAAAATCAACTGAGTGACCAACCATTACCAGCGGAGGCAGCCCACCGAGCCAGAAGAGCGCCCAAGCAGCAGCGGCGAAATGCCCGAGCAAACGCCAGCGAGCAGCAATGTGACCGTGGTCATCAAGAAATCCCAGCAATGCAATTGCCGAACCTGAGCCTAGCAGCGAGTAATAAATCTCCGCCGGCAGATCCAGACCTGTGGCGGACACAACGCATAAGCCCAGGAGGAATGCCACCACAATGGCGACGCCTCCTCCACGAGGAGTTGGCTGGCTATGCGAGCTGCGCGCGTTGGGTATATCCATCAGGCTGCGGGCCAGCGCGTAGCGTCGCAACAATGCCGTAAGCCCCCACGCCACGACAGCGATGACCGCTATCAAAACCATAACTTTCATCTAGAGAGTTCTTTTAAATAGTGCGCAGCTGTCTTAGCTAGCGCTTGATCAACCGGAAACGGTGGAGCCCACCCCAATCGCTCACGCGTCTTATCCATGTTGATCTGCAACGAACCACACAGGCGCTGACTCAACTGGCGCCGCCCAAGCATGATCGCAACCCGCTCAATCAACGCCTGAGGCACTGGCAAGAGCCGCGCCGGGCGCCCAAGAGCGGCACTCAGGCGACGCAGCAACTCGCTGGTAGATAGATCCTCGCCGTCGCAGACCAGAAAACGCTGTCCGCTGGCCCCTGGATGGGTAAGGCACACAACCAACAAGTCCACCAGATTATCCAGTGCAACCAGGCTGCGGCGGTTATCTATGGCACCGAAGGGCAACGGCACCCCCCGCTGCAACCAGCGCATCATGCTCAAGAAGTTGGCCTTGACCCCGGGGCCATAGATCAAAGGCGGACGGACGATGACCACTTCCAGCCCTGTTTCAGCAGCAAAGGCCAGCAATTCATCCTCTGCCTCTCGCTTTGAGATGCCGTAAGGGTCCGTCGCATTCGAAACATCATCGGCTCTATAAGCCTGCCCCGGAAGAGTCTGCTCACCGTTGACCTTGATCGAGCTGACGAAGACGAAACGTCGCACACCCGCTGCTACAGCCTGGCGAGCCAGACGCAGCGTGCCCTCGACATTAGCTCGACGAAACTCCGCCAGAGGATCGGCAGCCTGTTCATGCATCACGTGCACCCGTGCGGCGCAGTGAATGACCGCATCGACGCCCGCAAGCGCCTGCGACCAGTCGGCCTCAGCCTCCAGCGACGGCGCCTTGCAGTACTCTACCCCGACAACTGGAGTAATCGGTGCCTTGCGCTGAGCACAGCGCAACCGATGCACACCATCGGCCAGCAAGCGCGCCTGTACGCCAAGGCCAACGAAGCCGCTGGCGCCAGTCAGCAGAACACGCATACTCAGTCCTTGCGCCAGACGGTACGGTTCACGTAGTCGGTGTAACTGAGCACCACCCGCACCACTTGCAGCGACACTGGCCCGCCCTCGTAATCGGGCACCATCGGAATCAACCGCTCACCGGCCCGGTGCTGGCTGGTGATGACCTTGACCGCGGCGAGCACCGAATCCTTCTTCAGCCCGCTCATGATCAACGTGCCCTGATCCATCCCCTCGGGGCGCTCATGGGCATTGCGCAACGTCACCGCTGGCAGATTGAGCAACGAAGCTTCCTCGGTGATGGTGCCGCTGTCGGAGAGCACGCAGAAGGCGTTCATCTGCAGCTTGATGTAATCAAGCAGACCAAATGGCTTGGAGAAACGGATCAACGGGTGATCCAGCGATTCGTCCAGCGCCTCCAGTCGCTTACGTGTACGCGGATGGGTCGAGACAATCAACGGGAAGCCATATTCGTCGGCCAGTGCTCGCAGCGTGGCAAGCAGATCACGCAGGTTGTCCGGCGTGTCGACGTTCTCTTCACGGTGGGTGCTGACAATGAAGAACTTTCCGGCCTCGAGCCCCTCGCGGGCAAGCACATCGGAGGCTTCGATCTTCGGCCGGTAGTAATCCAGCACCTCGTGCATGTGCGAGCCAGTCTTGATGATGGTCTCGGGGCGGATGCCCTCAGCGATCAAATAGCGACGGGCATGCTCGGTGAGCACCAGATTGATGTCGGAGAGGTGATCGAGCACCTTGCGGTTGAGCTCTTCCGGCACACGTTGATCAAAGCAGCGGTTGCCCGCCTCCATATGGAACACCGGAATCTTGCGGCGCTTTGCGGCGATTACTGCCAGGCAAGTATTGGTGTCGCCATAGAGCAGCAATGCGTCAGGCTTTTCCAGTTCAAACACGGCGTCCGCCTTGGCAATCACCTCGGCAATGGTCTGCGCGGCGGTCTCGCCAGCGGCACCGAGAAAGTGATCAGGCTTGCGAATTTCCAGATCGTCAAAGAACACCTGGTTGAGCTCGTAGTCGTAATTCTGCCCCGAGTGCACCAGCACATGGTTGACCTGGCGATCCATCTCGGCGATCACCCGGCTCATCTTGATCAGTTCCGGGCGGGTCCCGACCAGCGTCATGACCTTAAGCATCGAGCTGCTCCTTGATGTAATCGAGCTTGAGCAAGAGCTCCTTGATGCCGGGTACGTCTAGACGATGGGTATTATGTGAGGTGTAGTCGTCCAGCTCGGAGATCTTCTCCTCGCCCTCGACGAAGTATTTCTTGTAGTTCAGATCGCGGTTATCGGCCGGAATACGATAGTAGCGGCCCATGTCCTCGGCCTTTGCCATTTCTTCACGTGATACCAATGACTCGTAAAGCTTCTCGCCGTGGCGAGTACCGATCACCCGCACTGGATTGTCTTGGCTGAACAGCTCCTTTAGCGCCTGGGCCAGATCACCGACAGTGGAGGCCGGTGCCTTTTGCACGAACAAGTCGCCCTGCTCGCCATGTTCGAAGGCGTGCAGCACCAGATCGACCGAGTCTTCCAACGACATCAGAAAACGTGTCATCTGCGGGTCAGTCACGGTCAGCGGCTCGCCGCTGCGCAGTTGCTCGATAAACAGCGGAATCACCGAACCTCGCGAGGCCATGACGTTGCCGTAGCGGGTGGCACAGACCACGGTGCCGCCCTCGGGAATCATCCGCGACTTGGCGACCATCAGTTTCTCGGCCATGGCCTTTGAGATACCCATGGCGTTGATCGGGTACACCGCCTTGTCGGTAGAGAGCACCACGACCCGCTTTACACCGCAGGCGATAGCGGCATTGAGCACGTTCTCGGTTCCGTTGACGTTGGTGCGCACAGCCTCCATCGGGTAGAACTCGCAAGAAGGCACCTGCTTGAGCGCCGCCGCGTGGAAGATGTAATCAACACCGACCATGGCCTGCTTCAGACTGTCGTAGTCGCGAACATCACCGATGTAGAACTTGACCTTGTCATTGGCCAGGGCAATGCGCATGTCCTCCTGCTTCTTCTCGTCGCGAGAGAAAATGCGAATCTCGCGCACATTGGTATCGAGGAAGCGCCGCAACACCGTATGCCCAAAGGAACCGGTGCCACCGGTGATCATCAATACCTTGTCATCAAACATAGAACCTTCCAAAACTTGAAACGTGATGGACCGCATCCCCGCTTTCTTGAGTAAGAGGGGATCGCAAGAAATCCACAATGGCCTGCCTACCGAACTAACTACCCGCACTGCTGGTGCATCCGGCGCACCAGTTCGGGCCAATCCGGGGCTACATAGCCGGTGGCCTCTCGAAACCTTGCCCCATTGAGCGATCGGTCTACCACCAACGCATCATCCGGACGAATCTCGATGGTCTTGCCGTACTGCGCGGCCACCAAGCTAAGCAAACGGAACTTGTCGATCGGCTCCGCGGCGACATGATACAGACCATTGAGCTGCGGGTGCGCAATTACGAAATCCTTCATCACTCGCGCTAGCTCCACCGTCGGCAGGCCAGAAAAAATTGCCTTGGTGAAGCCCCTTACACTGCCCTGCTGTGAAAGAAACCAGTCTACCAACGCATGACTCGAGCCCAACTCATGACCGATAATCGACGTACGCAAGGTAATAGCGTGAGCTTGCTCGTGTAGCTCGCCGATGTACTTGGACTTGCCATAGAGGTCTTCCGCATCCGAAAGATCACTCTCTTGGTACAAACCTTTACGTCCAGAGAATACACAGTCGGTGCTGACATGGATCAGCCGCGAACCTCCCAGCTCACAAAGCCGCGCCAGGCGATGCGGCAACATGGCATTGATGGGAAGAGCAGTGAGAGGGTCTTTTGCATCAGACAACTGCTTGATCAACCCGACACAGTTGATCACCACATCCGGCCTCACACGAGACATAACGGATGTCAGCGTATCTTGATCAAGCACATCAACACCACAAAGCAAACGCGCATGGCTACCCTGCGGGAAATAGCTCAAGGCGGAAGCGTTGCGCAGTGTGCCCCAGGCCTGATAAGCCGCATCGGCAGAAAAAACACGAAAAACGGCATTACCGAGCATACCGGTGACGCCGAGGACGAGAACCTTCATATCATTCACCACCTTTTCTGAAAGGCGTTCCCGCCAAATACTTCACCAAGACTTCAACCTGCCGTTGCATCTCAAAATTGGCATCAAAATAAGCCTTGCCGGACTGCCCCATAGCTGAACGCTCCGTATCGCCCATCTCTTTGATACGTCGAATGTTAGCAACCAGCGGTAACACCTGTTCGGCCGGCGAGGTGAGGCCGGCGCGCGCCTCGCAGACCACTCGAGCCCCCTCGCCGTTCATACAGGCGATGATCGGCCGGCCAGCGGCGAGGTAAGCCTGAATCTTGCTTGGGATGGTCTGTGCGAAGGCTGGTTCGTTGTTCAGCGATACCAGTAAGGCCGAAGCTCGCTCGAGAATCTGTGGCATCGCCTCCATGGGGAAACGCCCCGGCAGTACCAGATTATCCAGGCCGTGAGCCTGCTGCTGCGCCTTGAGCCAGGACAGGCGGCTACCGCTGCCCACCAGAACAATACGGATATGCGGATCATCTCGCAGATGAACCGCAACCTGCACGATGGTTTCCAGTGCCTGGGCCGTCCCCAGATTACCAGCGAATACCACGCAGAAATGCTGTTCAAGCAATTCGAGCAGCTCGCTCGGCACCGACACCACAGCCTTTTGGCTGTTGATATCCATGGAGTTGGGGTAGTACTGGATCTTCGTGCGATCAGCGTAATGCGCCACCGGCTCAACGAACGCGCGGGACTGCACCAGTAGCGTATCGCAGCATTTGTAGATTCCGCGCACTATCCAACCCACCGCACGCAGCAGGTAAGGATTACGCACAAAGCCCGTGGCTGAAAGACTCTCGGGCCAAAGGTCTTGCACCCACAAAGCCAGTTTCGCCCTCTTCAACCACTTCAGCGGGATCGCCGGGATCGCCTGAGTGACTGGTGATGGCGCGAATACCAAGATCGCATCGAACTCACGGCCACGCAGCATCCAGGGCAGACACAGCAGACCACTGAATACGAAGGACAGGTAATTCAGGATCAGATTCTTCGCTCCTCCCTGCCCGCGCGGCCAAAGCGGCACGCGTAGTATCTCGATATTACCCAAGTAGCGCTCGCGCTCGATCCCTATAGCACGATAGCCCTCAAAGATCTTGCCGTCTGGGTAGTTGGGCTTGCCGGTAGCCACCACGATCTCATGCCCTTGGTCATAAAGCATGCGCACGATATCGTTGATGATGAAGCTTTCAGGCCAGAAATATTGCGATAAAACCAGAATTTTCATGGGCGACCAGAAGACTCAATCAAGAAGCTTGGATACGTATCGGGCGATGGCCAAGCTCGCCGTAAGTCCAGGAGACTCGATACCAAAAAGGTTGACCAAGCCGGGCAATCCATGAGACTCGGGCCCTTGGATACTAAAATCGGCAGCCGCCTGGCCAGGACCAGAAAGCTTGGGCCGTATGCCGCTGTAACCCGCGATCAACCTGTTAGCATCGACACTAGGGAAGTATCGGCGAATGGCATGAGCGAATGGTTCACGCAGGGATACGTCCACCCTGTAATCCAATACCTGAGTCCACGCGACATCCGGCCCGAAACGCACCTGCCCACCAAGATCGAGGGTGGCATGCACTCCAAGGCCAGCCGTATTGACTTCTGGCATTGGATACACGAGATGATTGAACGGAGCACGGCCAGAGTAAGAAAAGTAGCGTCCCTGGCACCAATGGATAGTCGGCACATGCGTAGGTGCCAGCCCTTCGATTCGTGCTGCCAAATGGCTAGCGAACAGCCCCGCGGCATTGATCACGCAGCGTGCATTCAGCTTGAAAGACTCGCCGCAACTAATGCCCTCTACAACCCAGCCATCAGCTCCCAGCGCGAGACGCTCAACACGAGTGTCGAGCGCAAGATCTGCGCCTAGACGCTGCACCTCGGCGAGCAGCGACTCCATGTAGTTGTGGCTGTCGATAATGCCGGTCTGAGGCGAAAACAGCGCTGCCACCCCGGCCACCGCTGGCTCCAGCTCACGCAAAAGATCCATGGATACCTGCTCGAGGGTTTCCACACCAGAACGTCGGGCATTGGCTTCAAGCGCCTCGAGGGCAGCGATCTCGGCCTCGGTGACGGCCACCAAAAGCTTGCCGATACGTCGATGGTTTATGTCATGATCCTCACACCATCTGTACAACAGCTCACGCCCCTCAACGCACAGGCGCGCCTTTAACGACCCTGGCGGATAGTAAATACCGGCATGAATCACCTCGGAGTTACGGCTTGATGTGTGTTCACCAATCCGAAGCTCCTGCTCGACCAGCATGACGCCGTGACCAACGCGGGCCATCTGAGCGGCGCACGCGAGGCCAATTACACCAGCCCCGATGACCAGACAATCGATATCGCTCATTGGTCTAGGCTCTCTTGGTCGGCAGGTATCAGGCTTTGATAGATTTCGCACATCAGCTTGGCGTTGGTATCGATTGCAAAGTTCTGCTCCGCCCAGACTCGGGCCTGCTTCCCCAACCGCTGACGAAACCCTTCGTCCTCCGCCAAGCGCTGCAGCGCATCAGCCAGCAGAGCGGGATCCGGCCGCGGGATCGCAAGTCCCGTGACGTCATGGATGATCGCATCCGGTACTGGGTTATCGACTGCAACTACACTTGGGATCGAATAGAACGCGGCCTCGAATACCGGACGACCCGCTGCATTCAGATGTGAAGGAAAGCACAGCACATCAAGCTGTGGATATAGCGTGCGTACATCACCAACGAAACCCAGCATGCTTACATGTGATTGGAGGCCATACTGAAAAATCAGCGAGTCAAGTTCAGCTCGTACATCGCTAGCGAAGCCCATCTTTCCCAATATCCAGGCCTTTATCCCCGCTAGCTGCCGGGCGTTCTCGCCGGCGATCAGACAATGCACCGGCACACCGCGGGCCTTAAGAATACGCATGGCCTCGATCAACTCGTACACACCTTTGAGAGCGATCAGAACGCCAAGGAATCCGATCCTGACCTCAGTTTGAAACTTCCGCTCAGAACGCAACAACGGGTTATCGATCACCAACCCATTATGAACGATATACACCTTAAGACCTGGCTCCAGTGTTTTTCTAACCGTATGGTCGATGGCGACTACAGCGTCTGTATGCTTGGCTAACAACCGATTTATCAGCCGAGTACGCAACCCGCTTCCGGGGCTGCGCTGCAACGAGCGCACATGCACGACCATCGGAACACCTAAAAACCACTTGGCGAATAGACCAAGGGGCAGCAAGGTAATCTCATTGACATGCAGCAGATCGAAGCGCTCACCGCGAAGACGCATGACCGCCGCAACGGAAAACGGCAGCAGTAGCAGCTCACGCAAGAGGATGATCCAGCGTAACCGGCGATAATGCCCATAGCGGGTGTTGTCGAACTGGCTCAACCCTCGTACAGGCCTGACGTCCATTCCGGCCTCTTTGAATGCCTTGCAGGCCGGCCCCCGAGGGGCAAGCACCGTACCGTTGACACCCTCGCGTCGTAAGCAGGCAAATAGCTCAATCAAGCTTTTAGAGGCCCCACCAAAAGCGGCAGCTGGATGTAGATAGAGAACGCGCATGGCGCCTAAAACCTATAGCGAATACGCAGGATGCCGGCATGGGAAATAGCACTAAAAATATGCAACCCTCGTTTGAAAAGAGGTATCGATCCCCTACAGGGTGCCTCTAAAAACGTAGGCGAGACAGTCAGTACAAGGCAAAAACAATCGAAAAAATGGACTTTACGAACTGTAAATGAGCATTTTGAGCTTGTTTTTAACGTGGTGACAACAACGCAGATAGTTTTCAGAGACGCCCTACAAAGCGCGACCGGTTGCATCAGTGCACCTATGCAGGTGGCATATATCATTAATCAGTCTCGATCCAGTTGGTCAAAGTAACTCTTCTAGCTTCGACATTAGTAACACTCCGTCATGAGCGTAGCTGAGTTCATGAGCTGCGGCATGGGAAGCAAGCTTGAACGCCATGATATCTTCATCATCAAGCGCATTTAGCGATTGAGCCAGAGCCTGCGGTTGGAATGATTGTGCAACTATCCCTAGCTTATGTTTGCCGAGGATATTGGCCATTTCAGGGGAAGGCCCGATAGCAATGGCAAGACGCGCCTGCACAAATTCAAAGAATTTGTTAGGCAACGCATACTGGTAGTTGAAATTTACTGGGGGCAGTAGAAAAACACCAATATCATAGTTATTTAGCGCCCTGCATATTTCCGGCATTGGTACCGGTTCCACAAAACGAATGCGAGGCTGGTTGCGAACCTGCACCCGCAATTCTTCGAGATATCGTTGGTCACTGGCCACCAACATGAAATCCAGTGTGAAGCGCTCGTCAAGAAACCCAACCATCTCGATCATCACCTCCAGATGCCGAGAACGAATCGCCGCACCATGGTGAATCAAACGAATGTGGCCGCCATTGACAGGCTCTGGCTGCAGATCATGAAAAACCGGCGCGTTATGCACCACCGTTGAGGGAACTCCATAGACTCGCTGATACTCCCTAGAAATACCCTCGCAGACAGTCGTCATGCTCGCTACCTGAGGCAGATAATGTCGGCACAGATAGTCCGCATAGCGCCCAAACAGCCGCCGCCAAAGCCATTGGTCTTCAAATTCACGTGGGGAATATTCGTGCGAATCGATCATAACTGGTGCCCCACCTGCAACAGAAAGTGCCAGCGGCAGACTCGACACATCATTCGCAATGACGAGATCAAATCTGCGGCCAGCCAGCCGCCGCAAACAAACCAGAACCTGCTGCTGGCTCCAGTAGTAGCGCTCATATAAACCAGCGAGCAACTGGAGCGCCCAGAACGATTTCAACAGCACGCTCCGCGGCTGCCGCTCAAGTGCGATGAACTCGACCTGCGCATCTGGCGCACGACCATAACCGGCGACCGTGACACGGTACTTGCCCTCCAGCAATCGAACCTGACGCATCACACGTGGATCGCTTTGGATCATCGAGAACGAGACGATCAATATGCTTTTCAAGCCTCGTCCTCATTCCATGAAATGGTTATGCCAGCGGCAGAAGTTGATCCAGCGCCATACCTGCCAGGAAAATGGCTTCTTGCCAGCCATGATCAGCTCGAACTCCTGTAGCGCTTTCGCCTGATCGAAAAATGGTAAACGCAGATCATGGCTCAACCAGTCACGAACAGTGTCAAGCATGGAACCTAGCCAGACCTGCTCCGGCGTGGCGAAGCCAATTTTGTCGCGCCGATCCAGAACATCGTCGGGCACGATACCGCGCATTGCAGCGCGGAATACAGACTTGGTCTCGCCCAGCGGCGAGATAAGGTACGACTCAGGCAACGAAAGCAGCAGATCCACCATGCCCGAGGTGAGGAACGGTACACGGCTCTCCACTGAGAACCGCATCGAATTGCGATCGCCATGACGGAGCAAGGCCGGCAGACCACGCTTGGTTAATGACAGCCCCAACTCGGCCATCACACGTCGACCACGCGCAGTCACTTCAGCTCGCTGGTGGGGAAAGCGCAGCTCAATCCCACGCTCCGCCAGCGGTTCGCTGCGAATCCAGGAGGGTAGCGCCCCCATGCCATTCAGCGAACGCAGAGCCTGATACAACGAGCCCTGGGTCATCTCGGCAACACAGCGCTTGGCGCCCCCAATACGACTGCGACCCGGCCACTGCGACCATTGGTCGAGAAAACGCCAAGCCCGAACCAACTGTCCCTTTTCCACCATGCTACGCAACCGCTGCCCTGGGTAGCCAACATATCCGGCCAGCATCTCATCCGCGCCCTGCCCATCAAGCGTCACCGTCACGCCTTGCTCTTTAGCCAGTTGGAACACACGGTACTGCGCGTAGATACTTGTACTGCCGAACGGCTCGCCCTGAGAAAGGATCATCGCGTCAAGATCACGTGCAAGCTCCTCGGCACTGACCACCACTTTGTGTGGTACAGCACCAACGTGCTCGTTAACCCGGTCAACCCAGACTTCCTCGCTGACCTCGCTGCCACGCGCGATATAGCTGAAGGTATTGATCGGCAGGTCCGGCTCGACATGACGCATCGCGCAGACAACCGCAGAGGAGTCGATGCCACCGGAAAGAGCCGCACCAATAGCTACGTCACTGCGAAGATGCAAACGAATGCTGGAGAGAAACTCCTCGCGAACCTTCTCAGCCGCATCGGCAAAGCTAAGGTCATGGCGCTCGTCGATTGTCGGACGCCACCAACGCACCGGCTCACCAAGGCTGCCTGTATTAAGGTCCACCCGCATGATATGGCCTGGCAGCAAATGCAGAACACCATCGAAAAAGGTCTCGGCACAACTGTCGTAATCGCCATGCACAAGGTAGTCGTACGAGCGCTGCCAGTTCAGCTGTACGTTCTCCTGCTTCAACGCCTTGATCGCCGGGAGCTCCGACGCAAAAAGAAAGCGCCCCTGCTCCTGGGCATAGAAGAACGGCTTGATGCCGAACGGGTCGCGTACGCATGTGAGCGTACCGGAATTACGGTCAAGGACCACGAAGGCGAACATGCCTACCAGCCTTTTGAGGCACGCAGCTCCCCATGTACGCCAGGCGGCAAGCAGCACCTCGGTATCGGAGTCCGACTTGAAAGTCAGGCCCGTAGCTTGAAGCTCGGAGCGAAGCTCCCGGTAGTTGTAGATCTCACCGTTGAACACGATCGACATCGACTGGTCGTCGGTGGTCATCGGCTGATGGCCGCCGGAGGTCAGGTCGATGATCGACAGACGCGTATGGCCCAGCGCCACGTTGGCACCCGCGCAGGCATACAGCTCGCGGCCATTGTCGTTCGGGCCACGAAAACGCAGGGTATGCAGCGCCTCGTCAACTTTGCCCACGGGTACCGAAGCCCCGTCAAACCAGGCACCACCTAAAATTCCACACATGCAAACTTATCTCGTAAGGGCGTCAGCCAGACGCTTGAAATCGGAATACACCGTCTCGGCGCAGTAACGTTGCGCAGCCACAGCGGAAGCCTGCTTCATCGACATGATCGTTGCCTTGTCCAGCGCGTTGATCGCCTGGGCCAGGGCCGCCGAGGAAAAGTTCTCGGCCACTACCCCCACCTCTGCCGAACGCACCAGCCTGGCCATTTCGTGACTCGGTGAAACAGCGATCGCCAGCCGTGCCTGCATGAATTCGAACAGTTTGTTGGGCAGTGCGTACTTGTAGTTGATGGCCTCGGGTTCCAGCAGGAACACCCCGATGTCGTAGTCCCGATTGAGCACCTGGGGAATCGACGGCATCGGCACAGGCTCGCGGAACCGGATGCGCTCACCCGCGTAGGTTTCTCTCAACCACTGGCAGTAGGCGCTGTCCGACTCGACCAGCATGAAATCGAACTGGAAACGCTCATCGAGCTGCAACGCAGCCTCGGCCATCAGCTCCAGCTTGCGGCTGGGGCAGCCCAGGCCATGGTGAATCAGGCGGACCTTCTCCCCGACCTGCTGGGGGGCGGCCTCTATGTAGCTGGGGCAGTTCATCAGAACATCGGGCAAGGTCGCAAGGAACTCTTGACGATAGAGTTCCGCGATGGAGTCACACACCGTCAGCACATGGTTGGCCCTGGGCAGGAACCGGCGGCACAGGTAGCGCGGATAACCTTTCCAGAACAGATTCCATTTCCAACCGGAAAGCTGTTCGCCCGGCGCAAACTCGTGCATGTCCGCCATGACCGGCACCTGACGCCCGGACAGTGAAAAAGCCACCGGCAACGAGGAAGCGTCATTGGCGATAATCAGGTCGAACCGCTGTCCCTTCAACCGCTGCACGGCAGCGCGCTTGTCGGTGTCCAGCCAGAAAACCGCGGCATAGAGCCTGAGTAGCAAACACAGGGCCTTGGTCAGTTTTTTCGGCAGGCTCGAGCGCCCAGGCTCCGGTATCTCGATATGCTGGTCGCCATAGCCTGGCGCACCACCATATCCTGCAGTGACCACTCGAAACCTGCCCTCGAGTGCCTGTGCATGTCGGCGCACGCGAGGGTCGCGCTGCAAATTGGAGAAACTCAGTATTAGAACGGTTTTCATGGTTGCTCGAATCTGCTCACTTCTCTCGTGTATTGCTAGACGCCAGATAGTCGTCCGCGATCGAAGCGGCGATCTGCATCGGGTCATGCCAGCGCTCAACATAGGCGCGGCTCCTTTGCGCCAAGTCGAGCAACTCTTCCCTCGACATGCTCAGCACATCGCGTAACCGATCCTTGATAGTGAAAGGGTTGGCGTTAATGAAGGGAAGGTCCGCGCGCATCTGCTCCGGAATGAAGCGAAGATCTTCTTCGCGAAGGTACACCAGCACAGGCTTACCCAGCGCCATCAACTCTACCGCCAAACCGCCATACCAACCGGCGAATAGCTGGTCGACCAACACATCTGCCTGCTCATAATGTGATCGTGCCTCAGCCTGCGACATCCCTTCGACCAATATCAGTTCAAAGGCGAAACCCTCCCGCTCAAGAGCCTTAAGCGCCTCAAGAATCAGATCAGTCCCTTTAACACGGCGATGAGTTGGCGCATGAACAAAACGCAGTGGCCGCTGACTACGTAACCCGTCATAGCTTGCCTTCCAGTCATTGAAATCGACGTGAGAATACGGAACGAACTTCGCGCTCGCTGGCAGAACATTGAGCAAGTCAGGATTCAACGCGTATACGCGCTCACAATGCTTGGCGAGATAGGCGATATTCTTTTTCTTGAAGGCGTCCGAGGCATCCGAGTAGTACGACTCGTCCACTTGCGAGGCAATGCTGATTGGATAATGCGCCTTGCAATATCCACCCTGCCGGGCGTCGTCACCTTGATAAGTGATAAACAGCTTCTTGCGCCACAACCTGAACAATGACACCTCAAAATATTGGAGCCCCCGCAGGTATGTGGAATATATGAAACGTTTTAGCGAAGCGACTCCCTTAGCGCGTGTTGGCCATTCAATAATATTGGCTGTAGCAATAGTGGTACCGCCGTTGTAATGAATGATGTCGTATTTGAAAAGGCACTCAAAAATGAACTTCAGCCGCTTGTATTCGCACAGCAGAAAACGCGCCCCCGACGGCACCAGAACACGATCGACCTCATAAGCCAGGTAGTTCTGAGAAATGATGCAGCACTCGCTTTGAACACCCTGGTCGCGCAGCGCCTTGCTCAGCGCGGGTGGGTTTCCACCCACCGCTGTAGGAGCGTGTATCACTTTTATTTTTTTCATGGAATGAGGTCTTTCAATCCCTTCTCAATGCCGATTTCAGGACTCCAGCCCAATGCCTGCAAAGCGTCGATATTGGCCACCAGCCGCCCGGCCTTGGCATCGACACGATCAAAAACCGGCGCCTTGCCGAGCATCCCACCAATGGCACGACACAGTGCGCCGATGGATACCTCCTGATTGCCCGCCACGTTGAAAGTAGCGCTACCTTCGGCTTGCAAAACCTTGTCGAGAGCGCGGACAGCGTCGGAAACATGGACTGGGTTGATAACCAAGCCATCCTCTCCTTGTAACTGAATCGCGCGCCCCGCTGCTACATTGTCAACAAGCCGCGGCAGCAGCATTGACCGACGCTGCTGCTTCCCGTAGATGAAGAAGAACCGCAGAACAGCCACATCCATGATCGAGGAGTAATTTTGCGCGAGCACCTCTCCACATAATTTACTGGCAAGGTAGTAACCCAGCTCGCCATGGGAACCAATAGGCGAGTTTTCGTGCACGATCGGCAGGCCGCTCTGGTAAACACCGCCCGATGAGGCATAAACAAACTTTTGACAATTTGCCAGACGCGCATAATCCAGCAATTTTGCTAACGCCGACACATTGACATTGAATACATCCAGTGCCTGAGCCGGAAAGTCTCGGAACTTCGAGGATTGCGCCAAATGCAACACAACGTCGACCTGGGCCGGAAGCGTGGATACATCAAAGTCGGCCGAGAGGTCGAGAGTATGGTAGTTGACCCCCTTTACGGGCTCGACGACAGGGCTATGAACAATTGCGTGAACATGATTTTCCTGACTGAAGAACCGGGTAGCTTGCAAACCAAGCAAGCCAGCTGCCCCTGTAATCAGGATACGTAGCTGTTTTTTCATGAGAACACTTTTCTAAAGGGCAGAATGAAAGCACCCACGCAGCAAAACGCCACGAGGACAAAACATTTCAGTACAAAAAATGAAAGCTGGAATTCAGGCTGACGCGCGACCAGCGCAACAGCGAACAGCACCGTCACCGACAGCCCAACCACAGTTAAGCGCTTCCAGGAAATCTCCAGAGGATGCAAGTACTGGGTAAAAGTCAGGTAAGTAGCGGTAATAAATAGATAGGTAACAGCAGTCCCCCACGCTGCACCCAGAGCTCCAAACTTCGGGATCAACACGAGGTTTGCCAACACATTGACTACAACGGCGCACCAGGAAATCTTCGCAATCAGATGGCTTTTACGCTCAATGGAAATGCCAATAGCCGTAACCTGTTGAGTCGCTTGCAGCACAACACCCAAACATAATGGAACCAGCACCGCCGCACTGTCTTGGTATTCGGCAGGCAACAGCAACGAAATGCCCTCCCCCGAAAAAAGCGACAGCCCCCCACCTATCAACGCGATGCCCATTAACAATATCAAGAGTACATTCGCAAAGATGCGTCGATAATGCTCGGGGTTTTCCGTTCTTATTTTCATCGCGACCGGACTCCAAGCCTGACCAAACGCCATGGAAACAAATAATACAATTGATGAAAACCGAAAAGCGACCGAATAAATACCAACCTCCTCTACCGTCGCCATGGAGGCAAGCATCCAGCGGTCGATCGCCCCAAATATCCAATAAGCGAAGGCTGCAAAGATATAGGGGTAACCATAAGACACTAACGTTTTGATCCAAGCCCGACTAAAATTAAGCACCAAATCCTTGCAGATCAATAGCAGAGCCAACGGTAATACCAATACTGCCACCAGCGCCTGAGCACCGATGATGCCATCAAGCTTCGCACCCGCCTGTATAACCAACCAGGCTGCTAGTAGCAGTCCACAGACGCGAGACAGGATAGATAAAGCGAAAAAACGCCAAGGTTTGAAATGCAGGCGCACAACATCCAGTGCAAACTGAATCCATTGCGAAACAGCCATGAAGACCAGCGCATAAATTAGCACTCTCGCATCAAACTGGTGCCCAGCCCATCCATAAGTTGCACCGTATATAAACACCAACAAGATCCCTAGCGCGGCGACAATTAAGCCCGCCAACACTTGCACCAACAAAGCGCTAGACACAATTACAGGACGCGCTGAATCAACAGTTTCCTTATCCCAATAGAAGCGTTGCACTGCATTATTCAGACCAACGTTCACAAACAGCCCAAGCAACCCCACAGCCGTAAAAATAAGCTCCATGGCGCCAAACTCGGCAACACTGATATAGCGCGCTATGAATGGAAAAAATACGAAACTCAGAAGTTTCGATACAAAATCCGCCCCACCATAGACAGCAGAGTCCTTTAATAACCTATTCCAGATTGAACCACTCATCTCAATCCGGAAGCCTGTTATTTTTCAGCGGGTGAGAAACCTTTGCTTGCTGGCCGTGCTCGCCAATTACAGGATGAAAAAGATTGATCATATCGACATGTTCACGACGACCATATACATAATCAATGACACGACTGAAAAGGTAATAGGCAGCGTCATAACTATGGTATTTCTCTACATATTCCCGTCCTGCTTTACCTAACACGTCACGCAGCGACGAATCACCTACCAAGCGCTTGAGGAGCTGGTATATGTTCTCAGGGCAACCGGAAACAATCGGACACTCGGAAAGGTATGACCATCGACGAAAATGAGTTAGCGTCGCTTCATTTTCAAAATTCGAGATAACGGGCAATGAGCATGCCATACCCTCTAACCCGGTTAAGCCATACCCGGTCATATTAAGATCCTCTACCAAAATATCGACTTCAGTCTGCATCAACGCACGAACCTCGTCGTTCTGGCGACCCTCGATCAGCAGCAACTTCAAGTTATAGCCATCCGCTTGTAGTTGCTCGACAGCCTTGATCAAAAACTCCGTACCCTTGACGCCCCGGTGATTGGGCATGTGGCCAATCACCACCGGATCACTTGGCTGCCTGCTGCGCGGAACAGAAACGGTCCACTTGGAAGTATCGATATGCAAGGCACTTGGCGTCAGTACATCCCAGCGACCAAAACCGTCCGGCCCCATGTTCCCGATGATCACGGCATCTGCTTCGCGCGTCCAATGTCTGACACGAGCCTCAATGGCGTCCTGCGCCCTTGCAGCACCCGGGTAGCTGATCATCAAACAATGCAGCAATGAGAGTGAACGAATATTTCGATAAACATATGCATCACCACCATAAGGGGTAATAATTATCTTCTTACGGGCCAACTTAAGTATCGCAGACTCAAAAAATTGAAAGCGCGTCCCCCCTAGCAAAAAGCCATCGAACGAAATGAAGAACACATCAAACCGACCGAGTGCCCAAAGAAAAGCGACAAATTTTCTGAATCGTGCAGGTGTACTACCAAATCGCTCGTCGAGCAAACTATCCCAATCAGCACGCTTATTGATTTTTGAATAAAACCCATTGACCAACGTGTGCGTATCGTAGCCATGGGCGCGAAGGGCAGCAGACCAGTACATCAAGTTCAGAATTGGGGTGGAACCAAAAACCAGGCGCTCCTTTCCCGGTTGCGGCAGTGGCTGCCTACGCAACCATAGGGCATAGGCGAATGCCACACCGAGAAAGCATGGCCACATGAGCAACGAAAAGCATCGCGAGAGTAACAACCTAAACATGGAGCATATTTCCTTCGTAGTGTACCAATACACCACTGCCCTTCTTATGAAAGACCACCATACTACCGACCGCCACGGCATCTACACCGATGTTAAATGCATCGCGTATGTGTGAATACTCTCCAGCACCGCCGTGGGCAATCACCGGTACACTTACTTGGTTTACCAATGCTTTCAGTAACACCAGGTCAAGCCCCTGCCAAGAACCTTCACGATCGACCGAGGTAAACAGGATCTCCCCTGCACCCAACTCGCAAACCTTGGACGCCCATTGGATAGGTGAAAGATGGTATTTGCCACGGTCGCGGCGGCGCACGTGAGGGTGGCCGAAGACATCACGAATGACGTCGATAGAAACCACCACCGCCTGACTTCCGAACTTGCGAGCCAGATCACTGATCAGCTCCGGATTATCTAACGCTCCGGTGTTCACCACTATTTTTTCGTAGCCTAGGTCAAAAATCCTCGCAGCTTGGGCAACGCTGGTAATTCTGCCGCCATAGCCAAGAGGCATGAAACATTCACTAGCCAATTCGTCAAGCAAACGGTAATTGATTTGCTCCTGAACATTTCCCGTACCGATATCCAGGACGATAAGTTCATCCACCTCGAACTCATTGAAAATACGAGCTGTATTGCAAGGGTCACCAACATAGACAGGTTTTTTAAAATGCTTGGTCTTGACCAGACTGCCGTCCTTTACCAGTAGCGTTGGTATTATGCGTTTTCTAAGCATTACAACCTCATGAAGGACTCAAGAAGCCCCATGCCGAAGCGATGACTCTTCTCTGGATGGAACTGAGCGCCGTATACATTTCCACACTGAACAACTGCGTCAAACTCAATTCCATGCCTTGCAGTCATCACCGCATGCGAACGATCTTCAGTCTTCACATAGTAGGAATGAACAAAGTAGAAGCGCGACTCGTCATCAGGGCAATGCAAATTACCGTGCCCAGTAGGGAATACCCTGTTCCACCCCATATGGGGTACCTTTAACCCTTCCATGGCAGGAAACTTGCGCGCCCGCATATCAATCCAGCCCAGACCAGGCAACTCACCCTCTTCGCTGCCTAGCCCCAGTAGTTGCATGCCTAGACAAATGCCCAGAACTGGAACTTTCTCGGCCACGACTTTGTGCTGCAGTACGCCATGTAAGCCACGCTCATGAATTGCCTGCATGGCTGGATCAAACGCACCTACGCCGGGAAGCAGTAATTTTTTCGCCTGCTCGATCACTCCGACATCCTGAGTAATCACAGAGTCCGCCCCGATGCGTTTGAACATATTCTTAATCGAACGCGAATTCCCTACGCCATAGTCGACGATGACAATCATTTTTTAGCGCCTTTGATCGGAAAGCAGTATTTCAGATAGAAACTCATCGGCACCAGATTTTTTTTGGCCAGCACCCTGAACAAGAAGCGAAAACGTTCAAAGCGCCTCTTGTAGGTTTTGAACTCCCACCATTGACGAGGCGGCGCGCGCATGATGTCGTCGAAGTCACCATTGGAGAAACCAAGACGCTTTTTCACATAATCGATGAGATCCGGGTCATAGACTGGCGGACGAGCATAGATAGCCAAAGCCTCTTCTCGAGATATCTTTCCGTTGCGTGCCAGTGCGCCCAAAGTCAGGTTGCGAAAATCACGCTTGTACTTGACAGGTGAATAATACGTATGACTGAACGAGGTAATTCTATTTTCCAGATGATGACCACCGTAATACTTCCAACCGAAATTCGACTGAAGGTACTCCTGCGCTGCTTCTTTGGAATAGTCCAGATACCAAAAAGGACGAATTTTTTGAATCCGCGCAAAACACACCCACCAGAGAAAACGCCAAAAGGTCATCAATGGATACGTTTTCATTTTTCGGCGCCCAAACAACTGGTGCACCGAGCGAATGAGCCCACCATCGAAATAGTGATTCCCAACTGGTGAGATTCCCTCAGTGACGAAGGAGTGGCCTTCAAGGATATATTTCACGCCATACTTTCCCGCGGCCCTGTACATGACCTCGGCAAGCGCCAAGTCGGTAGGCGCATCGACACTCGGAATGCCAGAAATGATAAAGGCTCGGAGCAGATCGTCAGCTTCCTTGTTATCGACAACGTGCGTATATAAGTCGATATCCAGCGCACTCAACATCTTATAGATATTCTGCGTAGCGATGGCCGAGTTCCACGTATTATCGTAATGCACCGCCAAAGGTCGCAAACCGACTTTCTTTGCCCAGACCAATAAGTATGAAGAGTCAGTGCCGCCACTGACCCCCACCACACAGTCGTAGCGCTTGCCTTTACCATCACGCTTGATCGTTTCTACGATATCGGCAATCTTGCGCTCCCCGCGTTCGCTACCGGTACCATAGTCAACCGTCAACTTCTCAAGCTGCCGGCAATAGTTGCAAACCCCTTCCTCATCAAAACTTATATTGGATACATTTTCATCGTAAATACATCGCGCACAAACGTTCATAACAACCTGCTTTATTGCTGGCCGAAATATTTTACGAAGTCATTGATAGTGCGCAAGCCTTCGATATCGGACTCTGGAACTGCCCGACCGGTAGACTCCTGAAGCTCAAGAAAGACATTGAACATATCAAGGCTATCCAAGCCGTAGTGCTCACGCAGTGGCTGATCATTATCGGTAATCATCGATACATCCACACTAACGCCCGCTTTCTGCAACAGCTCTTTGACTTTATCAGCGTTCATCACTTATATCCTTTCTTGTCAATAATGCGGTTGCCCAAGACAACCCAACCCCAAAGCCCGACACAAGTACTTTATTCCAGCCCGCCAGATTAAGGCGGTGCTCGAGTAGCAGCGGGATGCTGGAAGATACGGTGTTACCAACTTGCTCGATGTCTTTTACGAAACGATCCGCCACTTCAGGAAATCGCTTACTGATGGTATCGATAATGGCGTAACTGCCTTGATGCAGGCAAAACGCATCGACCTCATCCGCTTCACATCCAGCTTGGGCCAGAAGCTCCTTGATTTCAGCCGGTATCCGCGTCGCAGCAAAGTTGAATACCGCGCGACCATCCATATGCAACACATCATCTTGGACACACAGACTTTCCCGCCCACTGCCATCGGTCCCACAGCTCATGGCGCCTAGCTGCCAACTAGCGCTTTCGCACAACCAGGTAGCAGTTGCTGCATCACCGAACAACATGGCGGTTACAGCATCGTTTTCGTTGATTATCTTTGAATAAGGGTCTGCGGTGATCAAAAGGCCATTTTTCAAACCGATCTGTTGCATGAAACCAGCCAACAGGTACAGCCCATAAACATAACCTGAGCAGCCTAGGGACACGTCAAATGCCGCTACCCGGGTATTCAACTCAAGCTTCGCCTGGACGATCGCAGCAGTATGGGGCAGCCCCGCCCCGTCACCATTTTGAGTGACAACTACAATGGCATCGATCTGCTCACGATGAAGCTCGGGATTAAGCACCAATAAGCGCTCAACTGCCTTGACCGCGAGATCCGAAGTTTCCTCGCCAAGAGCCTTGCGAGGCAAGCGGCGCGCGCCAACCTTACTCTCGACAAAATCCGCCGACTTCTCAAAACGTGCAGCCTGCTCGACATTGTCTATCGCGTCTGCCGGTATATAGCTGGCAATGCTTCTGATACCGATCATCTATGGTTTCCCGACAATAAAACGAATGGTGCCGACCCTTGCATTATCCAGCCAAATTTCATTGATGCTCATACGGCCAGGCAATATAGATTTCTGCACTATTCTCATCGCAGCGCAGTGGGTGAGAGGCATATCCAGATTGAGCTGTCCAAATAGCCACTTTCCATCAATATCTGGGACGATCGAATAACTTAGGCGCTTCGTCAGCGCGATCACATACTCTATGGGGCTGACTGTGCCATCCAGTTGCATGATAATCGACTTTTCGCCCGCAACAACATCTGAGGAAGCAAGAATTGAACTCTCGTCAAAGGCATAACGTCCGGTGACTTCTTGATCTCCTTCAAAAAGCCAGAAAGGCTGGCACTGCCCGTTATCCGACAAGATATTTCCGGTTGCAACTAGGGGCATGGACGCTTGGTTCTCAAACGTCAATATTCCATGACGTCGGGTCAGATTTCGGAACACCAGAAGCGATACGAAACCACCGCTAAACATTTCCTTCGCGACACGTTCGATACCATTGAAGATATCACCACCTTGAACATAATTGCGCTCGCCTTTGAACTCAAAATGCAGCTCGATCATCGTACGCACCTGGCTGGGTTGCCCATCCATACCGAATCGGCTTCGGTATTGCGCATTACTGCGGCCCCTGCCGCCAGCACACTGAACGGCCCGACCTGCAAACCATCGATCACCACGCTGTTCGGGCCCGCATGGGCGCCCCGCGACAGGCGAGCACAGCCGCACAGTGTCGCGTTGGGGCCAAGATAGGCAAAATCCTCCAGCACGGTGTCGTGGCCAAGATTGGCGCCCGCACGAACAGTTGCGTAACGACCGATCTTGGCGCCCGGCTGGCAAGTGACATGGGAGGCAATCAAGGTGCCGGGGCGAATGATCACATCCGCAGCAATGGTTGCAGTCGGATGAATCAGGCTTATCAGCCGATCTTCCGGGATCGAGAAAGAATCGATCAGCTCGCTGCGTTGGCGCATCTGCCCAACCTTATGTAGGCAAACATGGAGTAGGTAGCTCTCATCCAGTTCTGCCCAATCACGGGTCCGCCCAAGTACCGGCACGCCGTGAATCAACTCTCCCGGCGCCAGTGCGTCATTCAAGAAACCGGCAAGGCGGATTTGGGTACCAGCCTTGGCCATGTCATGGATGACACCTGCAGCTACCAAGCCATCACCATGACCGCCAAGAATCACTACGTTGATCATGCATGGAAACCTTTCAAATAAGCGTCAAAACTGAGCAAAGACCAGATCAGCAGGCGGCGGTTGTTTTGGCCGGACAGGTGCTCGTCAAGCAACTTGATCACAGCACCTTTATCCAGATATTGATAAATACCTTGGTCGGACGACATCAGGCGGTTCTTGACGAACTCGATGCTATCCCCTTTGAACCAACTGGCGTCCGGCGCCGAGAAACCTTGCTTGTCGGCTTTGGAAATGTCCTGAGGGATGTAACGCCCCATGACGTCTCTCAGGATCTGCTTACCATCGTTGGTTTTCTCGAAATATTTGCTGGCCTTGCGCCCAGGCTCATTTTCATTGAGCCGAACGACATCCGCCAGGTTATTGAGTTTGAGTCGCACGGGACAACGCATGGTGAAATCCACCAGGTCATTATCAAGGAACGGAACCCGACTCTCCAACCCATGGGCCATGCTGAGCTTATCTTCCACCACCAACAAACCGTGCAAAAAGGTCTTAGCTTCAAAGTACAACGAATGGTTGATGTAATCCTCTGGAGTATAGAGATTATCGGCATGGTGCTGGAATACATCGCGAAAAATGTCGCGCGTCCATACATGTTTCACGTCACCCCATATCGGAGCGAACACCTGCTTGATCTCGCTATTGGGAATCAGGCGCTGCCAGAACTGATAGTACTTGTCGATGTAATGTTCAAAATCGTCATTGACCACCGCCCGGTAATAACGCCACGGATAGCCGCCAAACAACTCATCACCGCCAGCGCCAGACATCACCACCTTGACGAACTTGGAAGCCAGTTGTGCCGCATAGTAATTGGGATAGCTTTGTCCCACCCGCGGCTCTTCCAGGTGCCATGCCAATTTCGGCATCACACGCTCCATATCCCCAGCTTTCAAGACCATCTCATAGTGCTCGGTCTTGAAGTGATAGGACATGTATTCCGCTTTGCTTCGCTCATCGAAGTTCATCTCGATACCGGAAGCAGAGTTAAGGTCGAAACCACAGGTGAAGGTTTTCATATATGGATAAGACTTGGCGGCAATAGCAGTAATGGATCCAGAGTCCATACCACCACTCAGGTAGCTGCCCAGCTCGACATCTGTTACCAACTGCCGATTGACGGCCTGTTTGAACAGCCGATCCAGCTCCTCCCGATACTCATGATCGCTAACGTCGTTCTCAGGTTCGCGGAAATCGAAGTCCCAATACTGGGTCATTTGCAATTCCGGCGCCTTGCGTTTCAGATCCAGCACGGCGTAGTGCCCGGCCGGCATCAGCTTCACATCGTTGAGCAGCGTCTTGTCGGTAAAGATGTTCTGGAACGTGAAGTATTCGAGCAGCGCTTCTTTGTTCAGACTGCGCTTGAACTCAGGCATAGCAAGAATCGCCTTTTGCTCAGAGCCGAACGCCAGCGTGTGACCTTGAAGCGCGTAGTAAAGCGGCTTGATGCCATAGCGGTCGCGGGCCAGCAGCAGGGTTTGCTCCTGGCGATCCCAGAGGGCCAAACCAAACATGCCATTGAAGCGATCTAGGGCTTTTACTCCCCAGGCAATCAGAGCATTGAGCACCACCTCAGTATCCGTACGAGAGCGGAACTGATAACCCTGCGCCTCCAGTTCCGTACGCAACTCGCGGAAGTTGTACACTTCCCCGTTATAGGCCATCACGTAACGCTGGGACACCGAGGCAATCGGCTGATGCCCGGCCGGCGACAAGTCGATGATCGCCAGGCGACGATGCCCCAAGCCGACATTCCCTTCAATCCAGTGCCCTTCGCCATCCGGCCCGCGATGAGCGATTGCATCCGTCATGCGCTGCAGGACAGCCGGGGAAACCGGACTGTTATTTAGGTGGATGAGACCGGTGATGCCGCACATGCGTACTACTGCTCCTGAATTCCGTGAAGGCCAAGGCCCGGAAGCTTCCCTGCTCTCTCCCGAACCGACACCTCGTATTTTGCGCCCAATCGACGCCTGAAAAACTGCGCGGCAATCAACCGAGCTGGCGGATCGCCTCGACGATATACGCGTAGTCCTCAGCGACCATGCGGTTATGCAATGGAATCGCCATGCTGTGATCGTTGCAGTCACGTGCCGCAGGGAAGTCGTCCGGTGTGAAGCCGAAACGCTCACGATAGTAAGCCAGCATATGCACCGCGTGAGTACCAGGACGCGTGGAAATGCCCTTCTCCTGAAGGATCTCCATCATCTGATTACGCGGCATTGGCGCCTTGGCCGGATCGACGTATATCACGAAGGCCTGCCAGCCATGGCGGCCACCTTGCGGGGTGGTTGGCAGCCGCAGCCACTCGATGCCGGCCAACTGTTCGCAGTAGTACCGAGCCCAATGCTCGCGCTCATCAATGAACCCATCGAGCTTGGCCAACTGTACCAGGCCCACTGCTCCTTGCAGGTCGGTCATGCGATAGTTGAAGCCAAGCAGGTTGAATTCGGGCAACAAGTACGGACGCGGGCCATGGTGGCGTTGTTCCTCGGAGAGCGAAGCACCGTGGTTACGCAATTGGTTCATGGTCTCGGCAAGCTCGGCGTTGGCTGTAGTCACCATGCCCCCCTCACCTGTGGTGACCGATTTGCGCGGGTGAAACGAGAAAGCTGCGACATCGCCCAAACTCCCTGCCGGGCGGCCGTTCCAGCTTGCCCCTGCGGCACAAGCAGCGTCCTCGACAATCGCCACCGAGGGTGGCAGTTCGGCGCGCAGCGTATCGATGTCCAGACAACGGCCAAACAGGTGAACGGCAATCACTGCACGGGTACGGTCACTGACCTTGGCCTTGACCTGCTTGAGGTCTAGGTTGAAAGTCAGCGGGTCGACGTCGACGAACACCGGGGTGGCGCCGCAATACAGGACGACGTTGGCAGTGGCCACCCAGGTGAAAGCAGGAACGATGACTTCGTCACCCGGGCCGATGCCCAGGCCGGCCAGTGCCAAGTGCAGGCCGGTAGTGCAGGAAGTGACGGCCAGGGCATGGGGCACCTGATGACGCTGGGCGAAAGCTTTCTCGAACGCAGCCACCTTCGGCCCCTGTGTGAGCCAGCCACTCATGAGCGGTTCGCGGGTGGCCTGCCATTCTTCCTCACCAGTGCTAGGCAGCGAGATGGCGATATTACGCTTTTCCATCAACATCACTCCGCCCCGTTCTCGGCACGCCAGTCGATCAGCTTCTGCAAGCCCTCACGCAACTCGTATTTGTAAGTGAAGCCCAGATCGGCGGAGGCCTTCTTCGGGCAGCCGATACGATTCTGCACCATGCGGCGGGCATCATCGGCGCTATAGGGGCGATACTGTACCTTCAGGTCGGACTGCTTGAGGTCAAGAATGGTGTCACACAGTTCCTTGATACTGGTCTGCACGCCGGTGCCGACGTTGTAGAACTGGTCGCTGACCTCAGCTTCCAGCGCCCGGACATTGCAACGGGCAACGTCTTCAACATAGATGAAGTCGTAGGCCTGAGTGCCATCACCATTGATGACCGGCCCTTCGTTGGCGTCGATCTTGTTCAGCATGATCGGAATAACGCCTGTGTAAGCTGCGGTTTGATCCTGGTGTGGGCCGTAGACGTTCATGTAACGCAAACCGACATAGCTCAGGCCGAAACGATCATGGTAGGCATGGCACATGGCCTCGCCAGCGATCTTGGTGGCGCCGTAGAAGTTGCGGTTGTTGAAGGGGTGGTCTTCGGTCATCGGAACTTGCACCGCATCGCCGTACACCGATGCAGAGGACGAGTAGACCAGGCGTTTGATGTTGTTATTCACACACGCCTCTAGCACGTTGAAGGTGCCTTCGATGTTCACGTGAAACGCAGTACGTGGAAAGTCCTTGCAGTGCAGCAGCCACATGGCAGCCAGGTGGATCACGCCATCCATGCCTTTCATGGCGTCGTTGAGCAGGTCGATCTCGCGGATGTCACCACCGTGCGGGTACATGGTGCAACGCGGATCCTTGAGCTGCTCGGCAATATTGCTGAGTTTGCCTCGAGCAAGGTTGTCATAGATGACGACCTGTTCAGCACCTTCCTTGAGCAACTCGGAAACCACGAAGCTGCCGATGAAACCGGCGCCGCCGATGACGAGAATCTTGGAACCTTGGACTTTCATGCTGGGTTACTCCATTAATTGCGGGTGGCGGCGGCCAGTGCGGCGCATATCGCTTGTTGTTCGGTTTCGCCGAGGTAGGGATGCATCGGCAGGCTCATGACTTTGCGCGCTATCGCATCTCCGACAGGCAGGTTGGCGTGTTCGTCCTTGACCGCCGGTTGCTGATTGAGCGGGATCGGATAGTGCACAGCGGTAGGAACGCCGGCTTCCTTGAGCTGAGCCTGCACGCTATCGCGAGCATCCACCTGTACGGTGTATTGAGCCCAGGCACTGGCGTTGCCTGCGGCGATAAAAGGCACAGCAATGCCTTGCAGTTCAAGCAGTTGTGCATAACCTGCGGCAACCTGCTGACGCTGCTTCAGCTCGGTTTCAAAAATTTCCAGCTTGGGCAGCAGGATCGCCGCCTGCAGAGTGTCCAGGCGACTGTTCACACCGACACGGATATGGTGATAGCGACGGTCCTGACCATGACGGGCGATCTGGCGCATTACCTTGGCCAATTCGTCATCGTTGGTGAAGATTGCTCCACCATCGCCATAACAACCCAAGGGCTTACTTGGGAAGAAGCTGGTGCAGGCAATGGTCGTCAAATTACATGAGCGCTTGCCCTTGTAAGTGGCACCGAAGCTCTGCGCGGCGTCCTCAATCACGGGGATGCCATGCCGGGCAGCGATAGCATTGATGGCATCGAAGTCAGCGCACTGGCCATACAGCGACACAGGGATGATTGCCTTAGTGCGCGGCGTAATAGCCGCCTCGAGCAATTGAGGATCCAGATTGTAGGTGCGCGGATCGACGTCAACATAGACCGGCTTGGCCCCCAGCAGCGCGACGGTTTCCGCGGTTGCGATATAGGTGAAGCCCGGCGTGATGACCTCATCGCCCGAACCGATGCCAAGCGCCATCTGTGCAATCTGCAGCGCATCAGTGCCATTGGCCACGCTGATGCAGTACTTGGCGCCCACAAAGGCCGCCAGCTTTTCCTCTAGCTCGGCCACTTCCGGGCCAAGAATGTACTGACCATGGGCCAGTACGCGCTGGATATTGGCGTCAATCTTGTCTTTGATCAGCGCCTGTTGAGTTTTGAGGTCGATGAATTCGATCACTGCGCTTGCCCCTTTCTAAGAACGCTTCCCTCGAGCACATAGCGCGCCCCGGAGTGAATGCACGGTGCACTCCCCTCCCCGGCAAGCGGCAAATCGAGCTGCTCGCCGAACTCGCTCATCCACCCTATCTGCCGAGCCGGTACGCCAACCATCAGCGCATAGGCCGGCACGTCCTTGTTGACGACCGCACCTGCACCGATGAAGGCGAACTCGCCAATAGTGACGCCGCAGACGATGGTGCAGTTAGCTCCAAGGGTGGCACCCTTCTTCACCAAGGTGTCGCGGTATTCATTCTTGCGTTCGATCAGCGAGCGCGGGTTGTAGACGTTGGTGAACACCATGCTCGGGCCACAGAAGACGCCCTCCTCGAGCGTGACGTTGTCGTACACCGAAACGTTATTCTGGATCTTGCAGTGATCACCGATCAGCACCTTGTTGCCGACGAATACGTTCTGCCCCAGAGAGACACCTTTGCCGATTCGAGCGCCCGCGCATACGTGAACGAAATGCCAGACGCGCGAACCTTCGCCAATCTGCGCCCCCTCATCGACGATGGCGCTGGGATGCTGGTAGTAGCTCATAGGCTCAACCCAGCACGCGCGTAAGGAACGGATGACCTTCACCGTTCTGAGCGCGACTAGCGGCCAGGGTGCGGATGGTCTCCACGGTTTCCACGCAGTGGCGAGCATCCTCGATGCCATATCCATCGCCATTGAGAATGGCTTGGTAGCTGACAGTGTGCAGGTCAGTGAAGCCCTCAGAAAACTCGATCTCGACACCATCGCAGGTGATGGAGCGGTAAGTCGGCTTCTTGCCCTTTACGGCATCAGGCAGGTCGTTCGCATCGATGGAGAGGAACCAGCGAACGCGGGCGTTTTCATACTCCAGATATCCCGTGGCCTTGTAGTTATCGACGTAATGAACCACGTTGCGCTGCAGCGCGCCGAAGATGAAGTGCAACATGTCGAAGAAATGGACGCCAATGTTCGTGGCGACGCCGAAAGATTTGCGCGGGTCGCCCTTCCAGCTCTCCATATACCAGTTGCCGCGACTGGTGATGTAGGTCAGCTCGACTTCATGCTTGTGCGCTTTGCTGCCAGTTCCCACGCGCTGTTTCAGATCGATGATCGCCTGGTGATGCCGGAGCTGCAGGATGTTGTAGAGGCGCTTGCCCGTCTCGCGCTCGACCAATGACAGGTCGTCGAGCAAATCGCTGGTCGGTACCAGTGGCTTTTCGCAGATGACATCGCAGCCGAGTCGCAGGCCTGCCGTGATATGCGGATGGTGCAGATAGTTGGGCGAGCAGATCGAGACGTAATCGAGCGCAGTCGACGGATGACGCTTGAGGCGCGAGGCGTAATCGTGGAAACGCTCGAACTCGGTGAAAAACTCGCTTTGCGGCGAGATACTGTCGATGATGCCGACCGAGTCGTTGATGTCGTAGGCACAGACCAGTTGGTTGCCGGTGTCCTTGATAGCGCGCATGTGGCGCGGAGCGATATAGCCGGCAGCGCCGACCAGGGCAAATCTTTTCATGTTCATGTCTCGCAAAGGGCCGACGGGTTGGCACGCGCGCAGCGTATGCCAACCCGTCTATCAGAATCAGGCCTTGATGACGTTCGGATGCGGAGCGCGATACTTGCCACGGGTATCGACGATCAGGCGGGCGTGAGTCTGGATAAGGTCGTAGTCAAAGCGCTCATGATCAGTAGCCAAGACCACGGCGTCGAAGCTGGCGATATTCTCGGCAGTCAGAGGCTCGCTGCTCAGGTCGAAATGATGTTCGCGCATCTTGGGGAACGAAGGCACATGCGGATCGCTGTAAGCAACGACGCCCCCTTTGGCCTGCACGAGCTCCATGATCTCCACCGAAGGCGATTCGCGCATGTCGTCTACGTTCTTCTTGTAGGCGATGCCCAATACCAGGATACGACTGCCCCTGAGCGCTTGTCCGCGATCATTCAAGCCATCCATCAGCTTGCCGAGTACGTATTCCGGCATGGCCTGATTAACTTCGCCGGACAACTCGATGAACCGGGTATGCAAGCCGTACTCACGTGCTTTCCAGGTCAGATAGAACGGATCGATCGGGATGCAGTGCCCCCCCAGACCTGGCCCCGGATAGTATGGGGTAAACCCGAAGGGTTTGGTCGCAGCCGCATCGACCACCTCGAAGATATCGATGCCCATGCGATCAGCGACCACTTTCATTTCGTTGACCAAACCGATGTTCACCGCTCGATGGATGTTCTCCAGCAGCTTGGTCATTTCCGCTGCTTTAGTCGAACTGACCGGTACGACCTGGTCGATGGCCTGCTCGTAAAGAGCAATACCGACCTCCAGGCATTTCGGCGTATGCCCGCCAATGACTTTCGGGATGGTGCGTGTCTCGAAATTGGGGTTGCCCGGGTCTTCACGCTCCGGGGAGTAGACCAGAAAGATGTTCTCCCCGACGCGCAGACCACCGGACTCAACGCGCGGAAGCAGTTCTTCCTCGGTCGTCCCCGGATAGGTGGTGCTTTCCAGCGATACTACCTGCCCGGCGCGCAGATAAGGTTTGATCGCCTCAGTGGTATTGATCACGAAGCTCATATCGGGTTCGCGATACTTATTCAACGGCGTTGGCACGCACAGGATCAAAGCATCGCATTCGCTGGCCCGTGCGAAATCGCATGTGGCCTCGAAGCCACTATTGCGTGCACGCGAAACATGCTCGCTGGCGATATGTTCGATATAGCTCTTCCCGGTATTGAGCTGCTCGACCTTTTCGACGTCAATATCAATGCCAAGCACGCGAAAGCCAATGGCGTTGTAACGCAACATCAGCGGCAAGCCGACATAGCCGAGACCGACAATACCGATCAACGCATCCCGGCTTTTGAATTTATCGATATACGCTTGCAACGAATCAGCCTTCACTCTTACACCCCATCAAAAACGTCACGGAATTACTACTTTTAAAGCCCTGTCAGTCGCGTCGTAGCGCTGCTGCAGAACCGTTGAGAATTGCTGCTTGGCTCCAGACTCGCCATGCACGATACGAACTTCTGACGGCCAATGCGTCATCCGGGTAACAAAGCTAACCAGGCCCTTCTGATCCGCATGGGCAGAATAACCGCCTATGGTATGCACCTGAGCCCGAATGTCATAGCGCTGCCCGTCAAATTCCACATAGCCATTACGCGGGCCGAAGCGCTGGATCTGTCTGCCGGGCGTACCTTCAGCCTGGTAGCCGACAAAGAGTACATCATGCCGCTCATCGCCCAGCATGGCTTTCAGGTAGTTGACGATACGCCCACTTGAGCACATGCCGTTGCCAGCGATAACGATAGCCGGCTGAGCGGTTTGCGTCAGGCGATTGACCATGGCCAGGTGGGCCTGGTGGCTATCGACCGTGAGCAAGTTGCGAAAAGCCAGCGGGTTACGGCCTTTGGCCAAGCGCGCTCTCGCCTCTGCATCCCAAAACTGGTCAAGCTCGCAATAAACCGCAGTAAAGCGACTGGCTAACGGAGAATCGAGAATCATCGGCAAACTTGCCCAGTCATGGGCTGAGGCTTTGCTTATTTTCGACTTGGAAGCATCTAGCTGAGTCTTTGCCGACTCCTTTAGCGCTCGGCGATGAATGATGTCCTCGAGCTCGTAGAGCAGTTCCTGAGTGCGACCAATGCTAAAGGCCGGAATCATGACAGTGCCCTGGTTGCTCAGCGCATGTTCGAGCACTTTCTCCAGTCGCGCACGTCGGCTGCGGCGGTCTTCATGCAAGCGGTCGCCGTAAGTGCTTTCGATGACCAGGATATCGGCTTTGTATGGGGCTTTCGGCGCCGGGAGGATTGGCGCATGAGGTGCGCCCAGGTCGCCAGAGAACACGATGCGCTTCTTCTCGCCCGTCTCGGGGTACTGCAGGTCTACTTCGACATAGGCCGAGCCTAGGATATGGCCAGCACGCTGCAGACGAATACGCGCGTTGAGCTGTGGCGTGTCGAGCAGGGTGAACCACTGCTTGAAGGGCAAGGCGACGATGCGCTGCTCGATCAGTTTAAGGTAGCGCTCGACCTGTTTCTGGTCGCGACTGAAACCGAGCTTGAAGGCATCCTCGAGGACGATAGGCAAAAGCTTGGCTGATGGCTCACTGCAGAGAATCGGGCCTTTGAAGCCGGCTGCTAGTAGGTAGGGGATGCGGCCAACGTGGTCGATATGAACATGGGTCGCAACCAGCGCCTTGATGCCGTCCAGAGAAAAGTCGATTGCGAGCTTACCGGCCCCTGCCCGGCCTTCAGGGGAGGTTTCGGCGCCTTGAAAAAGGCCACAGTCAATCAGCAGTGCATGCTCATCGTCCATCTGCAGTTGATGGCATGAGCCAGTCACACCTGTTACGGCGCCGTGATGAACAATCGAGGGGTACCGCACGAGTCAATCCCTTAGCGCTGGCGAAATTTAAAGGGACTCAGCCCAGTAGTGCGGAATACGATGAGAATAGCTAAACGCGAATGCATCCAGTGAAGCCATCAAAAGGCCACTAACGTGAGAGCCAGCACATTTTGACGTTTTTTTTCTGTTTGGCAAGCATAACGAAATACTGACGCCGTCAGGCCGACTCCTCACACAAGAACATCACTCGTCCTCATTGACCCGATCGCGCAACTCCTTGCCCGGCTTGAAATGCGGTACGAACTTGCCATCCAGGCGCACCGACTGGCCGGTTTTCGGGTTACGCCCCACACGCGGTGCGCGGTAGTGCAGCGAGAAGCTGCCAAAGCCGCGAATCTCGATGCGATCCCCCGTCGCCAGCGCCTGGGACATTTGTTCCAGCATGGTCTTGATGGCCAGCTCGACATCCTTGGAGGACAGCTGCCCCTGATGAGTGACAATTCTTTCGATCAACTCCGACTTGGTCATGGTTTTCCCTTCTTTTTCAAGCGGCTAGAAGACTCGACGATTCGGTTGTAGCACGCTGCTCAGCTTTTGAACAGCCTAAAAAACAAGGCGTTAGCGCAACACCGGAAACAAGACCCCATATAGCAATTTCATTGGCGCCGAGCACATGCCGATATCGAGTCGATCTTTAGCGACAGGAGCAGAAGAAAAACACCCGCCAGCAAGGTGCATCGGGAAGCAGGCCTCGATACACCAAGCGATTAAAAATGAAGCGGCGGAAACGAAAAAGGCGACCCGAAGGTCGCCTTTTTTGATGAATTACCCGAACTTAGTTCTGGTTTTCCATCTGAGCACGGATCAGATCACCAATGGTGGTCGGGCCGGTGCTTTCAACGTCTTGCTTGTTACGCAGTTCCTTCATCGCGTCCTTCTCGTCCTCGACGTCTTTCGACTTGATGGACAGGCTGATGACGCGGGACTTGCGGTCGACGCTGATGATCTTGGCTTCTACTTCGTCGCCTTCCTTCAGGACGTTGCGCGCGTCTTCAACGCGGTCACGGCTGATTTCGGAGGCTTTCAGGGTCGCTTCGATCTCGTTGCCCAGGTCGATGATGGCGCCCTTGGCATCTACTTCCTTCACGACGCCACGGACGATGGTGCCCTTGTCGTTGAGGGAAACGTAGTTGCTGAACGGATCGTCTTCCAGTTGCTTGATGCCCAGGGAGATGCGCTCGCGCTCCGGGTCAACCGACAGGATGACGGTTTCCAGCTCGTCGCCCTTCTTGAAGCGACGCACGGCTTCTTCGCCGGCTTCGTTCCAGGAGATGTCGGACAGGTGAACCAGGCCATCGATGCCGCCGTCCAGACCAATGAAGATACCGAAATCGGTGATCGACTTGATGGTGCCGGAGATCTTGTCACCCTTGTTGAACTGACCGGAGAAGTCTTCCCACGGGTTGGTCTTGCACTGCTTGATACCCAGGGAGATACGACGACGCTCTTCGTCGATGTCCAGAACCATGACTTCCACTTCGTCGCCGACGTTGACGACTTTCGACGGGTGGATGTTCTTGTTGGTCCAGTCCATTTCGGAAACGTGCACCAGACCTTCAACACCTTCTTCCAGCTCAGCGAAGCAGCCGTAGTCGGTCAGGTTGGTGACGCGCGCCATGACGCGGGTGTTTTCCGGGTAACGAGCCTTGATGGCAACCCACGGATCTTCGCCCAGTTGCTTCAGGCCCAGGGATACGCGGTTACGCTCGCGATCGTACTTGAGAACCTTGACGTCGATCTCGTCGCCAACGTTGACGATCTCGGACGGGTGCTTGATGCGCTTCCAAGCCATGTCGGTGATGTGCAGCAGGCCATCTACGCCGCCCAGGTCAACGAACGCACCGTAGTCGGTGAGGTTCTTGACGATACCTTTGACTTGCTGGCCTTCCTGCAGGGATTCCAGCAGAGCTTCGCGCTCGGCGCTGTTCTCGGCTTCCAGGACGCTACGACGGGAAACGACAACGTTGTTGCGCTTCTGGTCCAGCTTGATGACCTTGAATTCCAGCTCTTTGCCTTCCAGGTGAGTGGTATCACGCACCGGACGGACGTCAACCAGGGAACCCGGCAGGAACGCGCGGATGCCGTTGACGTCAACGGTGAAGCCGCCCTTGACCTTACCGTTGATAACGCCCTTGACCACTTCTTCAGCGTTGAACGCAGCTTCCAGAACCAGCCAGGATTCAGCGCGCTTGGCTTTCTCGCGGGACAGCTTGGTTTCACCGAAGCCATCTTCAACCGCGTCCAGCGCGACGTGGACTTCGTCACCGACCTTGATGGTCAGCTCGCCTTGTTCGTTGAAGAACTGGTCGAGCGGGATGACGCCCTCGGACTTCAGACCGGCGTGAACGGTAACCCAGTCACCGTCGATGTCGACCACGATGCCGGTGATGATGGCACCCGGCTGCATGTCGAGGGATTTCAGGCTTTCTTCAAAAAGTTCTGCAAAGCTTTCGCTCATGTTGATTCCTGTTGATCAAGGGCGGGGATTCGCCCAAACCACATTCCAGACCATGTGGGTTCGTTCATGTAAAAAGAGGCCTGCGGGACAAGGACTGGTCTCCCGCATGCCTCCTTGCGGACTCTTCGATTTAAAGCAACCGAAAGCCCTTACCCGGCGAGATCGCGATCAGCGACCTCGCGCAGAATTCGTTCAAGCACCTGCTCGATGGAAAGCTCGGTGGAATCCAGCACGATTGCGTCGGCTGCCGGCTTGAGCGGCGCCACCGCGCGCTGGGTATCACGCTCGTCGCGCGCCCGTATCTCGTCGAGAAGACTCGCGAGATTAACATCATCGCCCTTTGCCTTCAACTGCAGGTAACGGCGACGTGCTCGCTCCTCGGCGCTGGCAGTGAGGAATATCTTCAGCGGCGCGTCGGCGAACACCACGGTGCCCATGTCGCGACCATCGGCCACTAGGCCCGGCATCTCCTGAAACGCGCGCTGACGCTGCAGCAGCGCTTCGCGCACGGCAGGCAGCGAGGCGACCATGGAAGCACCGGCGCCGATCTGTTCGTTGCGGATGGCGTCGGTCACCTCCTCGCCTTCGAGGATGATGCGCTTATCGATGAACTGCACATCCAGATGTGCGGCCAGCTGCTTGAGCGACTCTTCGTTGGTCAGATCGATACCGTGGTTGCCGGCAGCGAAGGCCAGCAGGCGATAGAGGGCGCCGGAGTCGAGCAGGTTCCAGCCCAGCTGCTTGGCCAGCAAGGCGCACAGCGTGCCCTTGCCCGACCCGCTCGGCCCATCGACGGTAATGACTGGGGCATTCATGCCTTGCCCTCTACAGCCACGTTGATGCCGACTTCAGCCGACAAGGCCAGGAAGTTGGGGAAGGACGTAGCGACGTTGGCACAGTCATGAATGCGGATCGGCGCAGTGGCGCGCAGCGAGGCGACGCTGAAGGACATGGCAATGCGGTGGTCGCCATGCGCCCAGACTTCGCCACCGCCGATGCTACCGCCTTCGATGATGATGCCATCGGGGGTCGGCTCGGCCTTGACGCCCAGCGAGATAAGGCCATCGGCCATGACCTGAATACGGTCCGACTCCTTGACTCGCAGTTCTTCGGCGCCGCGCAGCACGGTACGACCTTCGGCGCAGGCGGCGGCGACGAACAGCACCGGGAATTCATCGATGGCCAGCGGCACCAGGTCTTCCGGAATGTCGATGCCTTTGAGCTTGGCTGCACGCACGCGAATATCAGCGACTGGCTCGCCGCCCACTTCACGCTGGTTCTCCAGGGTGATATCGCCGCCCATCAGTTTGAGAATATCGATCACGCCGGTGCGGGTCGGGTTGATGCCGACGTGCTCCAGTACCAGTTCGGAGCCTTCAGCGATGCTGGCAGCGACCAGGAAGAACGCCGCCGAGGAGATATCGGCCGGCACCTCGATGCGCGTGGCGGTCAGCTTGTGCCCGGCCTCGACACTGGCGGTACTGCCCTCCACGCTCACCGGGTAGCCGAAACCACGCAGCATGCGTTCGGTGTGGTCACGAGTCGGCGCCGGCTCGGTCACCGAGGTGCTGCCAGCGGCGTACAGGCCAGCCAGCAGCAGGCAGGATTTGACCTGAGCACTGGCCATCGGCATTTCGTAGGCCATGCCGGTCAGGCGCTGGCCGCCCTTGATGGTCAGCGGCGGACGGCCTTCCGGGCCGGTCTCGATCACTGCGCCCATCTCGCGCAACGGCTTGGCGACGCGATTCATCGGGCGCTTGGACAGCGAAGCGTCGCCGGTCAGGGTGGTATCGAACGGCTGCGCCGCCAGCAGACCGGAGAGCAGGCGCATGGAGGTGCCGGAGTTGCCCATGTACAGCGGGCCAGCCGGCGCTTTCAGGCCATGCAGGCCGACACCATGAATGGTTACGCGGCCATGGTGCGGGCCTTCGATGACCACGCCCATGTCGCGGAATGCCTGCAGGGTGGCCAGAGCGTCCTCGCCCTCGAGGAAGCCTTCGACCTCAGTAGTGCCTTCGGCCAGCGAACCCAGCATGATCGAGCGGTGCGAGATGGATTTGTCACCGGGTACGCGGATACGTCCGGACAGGCTGCTACCAGGTTTTGCAAGGAAAATCAGATCGGTCGAGTGCATAGCTTCCACATAGGCCCTGCGGGCCAGAATTTTGCTGAAATGTTCGCGGGCAACGCGGGCGCGGGTGAACACGCCCAGCAGTTGATACCCATCCCCGGCGTCGACCGCGTCGCGCAGGGCGTCGAGGTCGTCGCGAAATGTATCCAGTGTGCGCAGCACAGCCTCGCGGTTGGCAAGGAAGATATCGTGCCACATCACCGGGTCACTGCCGGCGATCCGCGTGAAGTCGCGGAAGCCGCCAGCGGCATAGCGGAAAATCTCCAGGTTCTCGCTGCGCTTGGCCAACGAGTCGACCAGGGTAAAGGCCAGGAGGTGCGGCAAGTGACTGGTGGCGGCGAGCACCTGGTCGTGGTGTTCCACCTCCATCGCCTCGACGTCCGCACCCAGCTCGCGCCACAGGCTTTCGACCAGCGCCACAGCGGCTTCATCGCTGTGTTCGCAAGGCGTCAGGATGACCTTATGGCGACGGAACAGCTCGGCATTGGCCGCCTCTACCCCACTCTGCTCGGAGCCCGCGATGGGGTGCCCCGGCACCAGCCGCACATTTTTGCCGGCGAAAGCCAGGCGCGCGGCACGCACGACATTGCCCTTGGCACTCCCCACATCGGTGAGCACGGCATCGCCAAGGTCCAGGCCGGCCAACTGCGCAAGCACCTTTTCCATCGCCAGGATAGGCACGGCCAACTGAATGACCTCCGCCCCCTGACAGGCGGCTGCCAGATCGGTCTCGCAACGATCGACCACGCCCAACTGCACCGCCAGGCGACGCGACTCGGCATCCAGATCGACCCCCACCACCTCGCGGCACAGGCCGCGCTCACGTAATCCTTTGGCGAAGGAGCCGCCGATCAGACCGAGGCCGACCACCACCAGGCGGCCGATCTTAGGGGCGCTCGATTGCACTGCGGTGACAGTCACGCCGACAGCACCTTGGCCAGAGCCTCGAGGAAACGGGCATTCTCGCGCGGCAGGCCGATGGATACGCGCAGGAAGTTGGGCATGCGGTAGCCGGCCATCGGCCGCACGATAACCCCTTCACGCAGCAGCGCCTGATTGATCGCCGCGGTATCGCGACCGAAGTCGACAGCGATGAAGTTGCCCTTGGAGGCAATCCAGCTCAGCCCCAGGGCACGCAAGCCCTCTTCTAGCTGCTGCATGCCGGCGTCGTTGAGGCGACGGCTCTCGGCCAGGTACTCGGTATCGGCCAGTGCTGCACAGGCAGCGGCCAGGGCCAGGCTGTTGACGTTGAACGGCTGGCGCACGCGATTGAGCACGTCGGCAATGGCCGGCGAGCTGATCGCGTAGCCCACGCGCAGCGCGGCCAGACCATAGGCCTTGGAGAAGGTGCGCGAGACCAGCAGGTTGGGATGGCGCGCCAGATAATCCAGGCCATCGGGCAGTTCGTCGCCTTCGGCGTATTCGATATAGGCCTCGTCCAGCACCACCAGCACCGACTCCGGCACCTTGGCCAGGAAGCTTTCCAGCGCATCCGGACCGAACCAGGTGCCGGTCGGGTTGTTGGGATTGGCGATGAAGACGACGCGGGTCTTGTCATCGATGGCGGCAAGCATCGCTTGCAGGTCGTGAGCGTAATCCTTGGCCGGCACGATCTTGCCCTGCGCGCCGACTGCCTGAGTGGCGATGGGGTAAACCGCGAAGGCGTAGTCGCTGAACACGGCGTTGAGACCAGGTGCCAGATAGGCACGGGCGACCAGCTCGAGGATGTCGTTGGAGCCATTGCCCAGGGTGACCTGAGCGGCGTCGACGCCATAACGGGCAGCCAGTGCGGTCTTTAGGGTGAAGCCATTGCCATCCGGGTAGCGGGTCAGCTCGTCCAGTTCGGCGCGAATCGCTGCCAGAACCTTGTCGCTCGGGCCGAGTGGGTTCTCGTTGCTGGCCAGCTTGACGATACCGGCCGGATCGAGCCCCAGTTCGCGGGCCAGCTCATCGACGGGCTTGCCTGGTACATAGGGGGACAGTTTTTGCACCCCTGGCTGGGCCAGGGTCAGGAAATCGCAACTCATCACAAACCTCATTGTCTCGACCGAGCCACAGGCTTCGTAGGTGCGACTTCAGTCGCGAATATCGCGGCTAAAGCCGCTCCTACGAGGGCGCGGTTACAACACCGCCTTTGGATAGGAGCCCAGCACCTTCAACGCCACGGCCTCCTGGCCGATCTTCTCCAGCACGTCCTTGATCAACGGGTCGCGGTGGTGGCCGACGAAGTCGATGAAGAACACGTAGGTCCACTTGCCACTGCGCGACGGGCGGGTTTCGATACGGGTCAGGTCGATGCCGTTGTTGTGGAACGGCACCAGAAGCTCGTGAAGCGCACCCGGCTTGTTGCGCATGGAGACGATGATCGAGGTCTTGTCGTCGCCTGTCGGCGGCACTTCCTGGTTGCCGATGATGAGAAAGCGCGTGGAGTTGTCCGGGCGATCCTCGATCTTTTCCGCCAGCTTGGTCAGGCCATACAGATTGGCCGCCATGTCGCCGGCGATAGCCGCGCTGTTCCACTCGCTCTTGACCCGCTTGGCCGCATCGGCGTTGCTGGAAACCGCCACGCGCTCGACGTTCGGGTAGTGCGCGTCCAGCCACTTGCGGCACTGCGCCAGCGACTGGGCATGGGAGTAGATGCGGGTGATCTTGTCGGTCTTGGTGGTCTCGCCGACCAGCAGGTGATGGTGGATGCGCAGCTCGACTTCGCCGCAGATCACCATGTCATGCTCGAGGAAGCTGTCGAGGGTGTGGTTGATCGCACCTTCGGTGGAGTTCTCCACCGGCACCACGCCGAAGTTCACTGCACCAGCGGCCACTTCGCGGAACACCTCGTCGATGGCCGCCATCGGTACGCTGATCACCGCGTGACCGAAGTGCTTCATCGCCGCAGCCTGACTGAAGGTGCCCTCAGGGCCGAGGTAGGCGACCTTGAGCGGATTCTCCAGGGCCAGGCAGGAGGACATGATTTCACGGAACAGCCGCGCCATTTCCTCGTTGCCCAGCGGGCCCTTGTTGCGCTCCATGATGCGCTTGAGTACCTGGGCCTCGCGCTCGGGGCGATAGAACACCGGCGACTCGCCCTCCTTGAGCTCCTTCATCTTCACCCGCGCCACTTCTTCGGCGCAGCGCGCGCGGTCGCTGATCAGCTCGAGGATGCGCTCATCGAGGTTGTCGATGCGCACGCGCAGCGCCTGCAGCTCCTGTTCCGACATATCAGGCGTGCTCCTTCTCGAACTCGGCCATGTAGGCCACCAGCGCCTCGACGGCGTCCAGACCGACGGCGTTGTAGATGGAAGCGCGCATGCCGCCTACCGAGCGGTGGCCCTTGAGGTTGAGCAGACCGCGCTCATCGGCACCAGCCAGGAAGGCCTTGTCCAGCTTCTCATCGGCCAGGCGGAACGGCACGTTCATCCAGGAACGGGCGTTATGGGCGATGGGGTTGCTGTAGAAATCGCTGCCGTCGATGGCCTTGTACAGCAGGTCCTTCTTGGCGCGGTTGACGCGCTCCATGGCCTCGACGCCGCCCTGCTCCTTGAGCCACTGGAACACCAGGCCCGACAGGTACCAGGAATAGGTGGCCGGGGTGTTGTACATCGAGCCGTTGTCGGCCGAGATCTTGTAGTCGAGCATGGTCGGGCAGCTGGAGCGGGCGCGACCGAGCAGGTCCTCGCGCACGATCACCACCACCAGACCGCTGGGGCCGATGTTCTTCTGCGCACCGGCGTAGATCAGACCGAACTGCGAGACGTCAATGGGGCGCGAGAGAATGTCCGAGGACATGTCCACCACCAGTGGAATATCGCCGGTCTGCGGCACCCAGTCGAACTGCAGACCGCCGATGGTCTCGTTGCTGCAGTAATGCACATAGGCGGCATTCTTCGACAGTTGCCAGTCGTTCTGCCCGGGAATGGCGAAGTAGTCGTAGGACTTGGCGCTGGCGGCGACATTGATGGCGCCGTAGCGACGAGCCTCCTCGATGGCCTTCTTCGACCAGATGCCGGTTTCGACGTAGTCGGCCACGCCGCCTTCCGGCAGCAGGTTGAGCGGGATCTCGGCGAACTGCTGGCTGGCGCCGCCCTGCAGGAACAGCACCTTGTAGTCGCTGGGCACGGCGAGCAGATCGCGCAGGTCCTGCTCGGCCTGGCTGGCGATGGCCACGTACTCGTCGCTGCGATGGCTCATCTCCATCACCGACAGGCCCTTGCCTTGCCAGTCGAGCATCTCGGCCTGGGCGCGTTGCAGTACAGCGGTCGGCAGCGCGGCAGGGCCGGCGCAGAAGTTAAAAGCTCGCTTGCTCACGTCTGTCTCTCTCAGATTCACAGAACGCCACCACCAGACGATGGCATGTCCAAACTGTCACCATGTCTATGGGGGGCTTTAGCACGACAGTCGCGGCTAAAGCCCCCCCATGGAGCCCAACTTTATTCCTCGCTGCCTTCCTCGGCGTCGGCGACTGGCGCTTCGGCGCTTTCGGCGACTTCAGCGCCCTCTTCGCCCTCGACCAGTTCGTCCTCCTCCACCGGCGTCGGCTCCTGCACACGTTCCAGGCCGACCAGGGTCTCGTCCTTGGCCAGCTTGATCAGGGTCACGCCCTGAGTGTTACGGCCGGAGCTGGACACTTCGTCGACACGGGTACGCACCAGGGTGCCCTGATCGGAAATCAGCATGATTTCCTCGCCGTCCTGCACCTGGATGGCGCCGACCAGCTTGCCGTTACGCTCGCTGGTGACCATGGCGATCACGCCCTGACCACCACGACCGCGGCGCGGGAACTTGCCCAGGCCAGTGCGTTTGCCGAAGCCGCGCTCGGAAGCGGTGAGGATCTGCGCGCCGGACTCGGGAATCAGCATGGAGATCAGGCGCTGATCCTTGCCCAGGCGCATGCCACGCACGCCGCGGGCGGTACGACCCATGGTGCGCACCTTGCTCTCGGCAAAACGCAGTACCTTGCCGGCGTCAGAGAACAGCATGACTTCCTTGGCGCCGTCGGTGATGGCAGCGGCGATCAGGGTGTCGCCCTCTTCCAGCTTCAGGGCGATCAGGCCGGCGCTACGCGGACGGCTGAACTGCACCAGCGGAGTCTTCTTCACGGTACCGAACGCGGTGGCCATGAAGATGAAGGCGCCAGTCGGCTCGGCGACCAGCTCGGGGGTTTCGCCCTCGACTTCCTCGACTTCCTCGGCCTCGACCACTTCGGTGGCTTCGCCTTCGATCACCACGCCTTCGTCGTCCAGGTCCTCGTCGGCACCGGCGCTCTGTTGCAGGGCCTCGAGGTCGATCTGCAGCATGGCGGTGATGCGCTCCCCCTCGTCCAGCGGCAGCAGGTTGACCAGCGGACGACCGCGGGCGGCACGCGAGGCCTCGGGGATTTCGAAGGTGCGCAGCCAGTAGACCTTGCCCTTGCTGGAGAACAGCAGCAGGGTCGCATGGCTGTTGGCCACCAGCAGGTGCTCGACGTAGTCCTCGTCCTTCACCCCGGTGGCGGACTTACCCTTGCCACCGCGACGCTGCGCCTCGTAGGCGGCCAGCGGCTGGCTCTTGGCATAGCCACCATGGGAGATGGTGACGACACGCTCTTCCTCGGTGATCAGGTCGGCAATGGTCAGGTCCTGACGCGAGGCGATGATTTCGGTGCGACGGGCATCGCCGAACTCGGCCTTGACCTTCTCCAGCTCCTCGCGAATGACTTCCATCAGACGCTCGGGGCTGGTCAGGATGCGGATCAGCTCGCCGATCAGGCTGAGGATTTCCTGGTATTCGGCCAGCAGCTTCTCGTGCTCCAGACCGGTGAGGCGGTGCAGACGCAGTTCGAGAATGGCCTGAGCCTGCTCCGGCGACAGGTAGTACTTGCCATCGCGCAGGCCGTATTGTTCATCCAGCCCTTCCGGGCGGCAGGAGTCGGCACCGGCGCGCTCGACCATGGCTTCCACTGCGCTGGATTCCCAGGCGGTGGCGATCAGGCGCTCCTTGGCTTCAGCCGGAGTCGGCGAGCTCTTGATCAGCTCGATCACCGGGTCGATATTCGACAGCGCAACGGCCTGACCTTCGAGGATATGGCCACGCTCGCGCGCCTTGCGCAGCTCGTAAACGGTACGCCGGGTCACCACTTCGCGGCGGTGACGGACGAACACTTCGAGCATGTCCTTGAGATTCATGGTCTTCGGCTGACCATCGACCAGCGCCACGACGTTGATGCCGAACACGCTCTGCATCTGGGTCTGGGCGTACAGGTTGTTCAGCACCACGTCCGGCACTTCGCCGCGGCGCAGCTCGATCACCACGCGCATACCGTCCTTGTCGGACTCGTCGCGCAGCTCGGTGATGCCTTCGATCTTCTTCTCTTTGACCAGCTCGGCGATCTTCTCGATCAGACGCGCCTTGTTCAGCTGGTACGGCAGCTCGGTGACCACCAGTTGCTGACGACCGCCGACCTTGTCGATGTCCTCGACCTCGACGCGGGCACGAATGTAGATGCGCCCACGGCCGGTACGGTAGGCCTCGATGATGCCGGCACGGCCGTTGATGATGCCCGCGGTGGGGAAATCGGGGCCGGGGATGTACTGCATCAGGTCATCGACGGTCAGGTCGGCGTTGTCGATCAGCGCCAGACAGCCATCGATCACCTCGGAGAGGTTGTGCGGCGGGATGTTGGTGGCCATGCCCACGGCGATACCGGACGAGCCGTTGACCAGCAGGTTCGGCACCTTGGTCGGCATGACAGCCGGGATCTGCTCGGTGCCGTCGTAGTTGGGCACCCAGTCGACGGTTTCCTTGTCCAGGTCGGCCAGCAGCTCATGGGCCAGTTTGGTCATGCGCACTTCGGTGTATCGCATGGCCGCGGCATTGTCGCCGTCAACCGAACCGAAGTTGCCCTGGCCGTCTACCAGCAGGTAGCGCAGGGAGAAGTCCTGCGCCATACGCACGATGGTGTCGTACACCGCGGTGTCGCCATGCGGGTGGTATTTACCGATCACGTCACCGACCACACGGGCGGATTTCTTGTAGGGCTTATTCCAGTCGTTGCCCAGCTCGCTCATGGCGTAGAGCACACGACGGTGGACCGGCTTCAAGCCATCGCGCGCATCCGGCAGCGCACGCCCGACGATCACGCTCATCGCGTAGTCGAGGTAGGACTGTTTCAGCTCGTCTTCGATATTGACCGGGAGGATTTCTTTGGCCAGTTCGCCCATGAGAAGCCTGGTTCCTTTTTCTGGTGAAACTCCGCGTCATTCTTCCTGAACGCCATGGAGCACGTCGCGATAGCCTCAGGCCATCAGCGACTCACGACAAATCAACGAGTTATGTCACGATTCGATGCTGTGAAGGTGGCTGCAGCCAGCCCCCTTGAAAACTGCCGGAGGTTACCACAAAGCGTGCCGCACACCTACCCCGAGCACCCTCATGGAGAAGCGGAGCAAACGAGACGGAAAGAGGCGAAACGACCAACCTGCTGGGGCTGTCGCACGGCCAATGAAAGCAAAGGCTTCGCCCCGGGGCGGGGCTCCTACACCAAGCCGTCGACCACCACAATCTGTGTAGGAGCCGCGCCCCGCGGCGAATGGCGGCCATTCCACGACATCCGGCCCATGCCTCGAAGGTGATAAAGCGCAAAAAGCTGAAAAAGCAAAGGCTTCGCCCCGAGGGCGGGGCTCCTACAGGGATTAAGCCGTGCTCGTTCAGCTCAGTGCAGGCGCTTGCGACACATCAGTTGCGCCAGCTTGGCACTGTCGGGGCGTTCGATCACGCCTTTCTCGGTCACGATGTAGTCGACTAGGTCAGCCGGCGTCACATCGAACACCGGATTGACGGCATGCACATCCGCTGCAACCCGATGCCCCGCCACCTCCAGCAGCTCACGACCATCACGCTCTTCGAGCACGATGTCGTCGCCGCTTTCCAGGCTCATGTCGATGGTCGAGCTGGGAGCCACCACCATCAGGCGCACGCCGTGATGCATGGCGTTGACCGCCAGCTGGTAGGTACCGATCTTGTTCGCCACATCGCCGTTGGCAGTAATGCGGTCAGCCCCGACTATGACCCAGGTGATGCCCTTGGTTTTCATCAGGTGAGCGGCAGCCGCATCGGCATTGAGAGTGACCGGCACCCCGTCGCCAGCCAATTCCCAGGCAGTCAACCGTGCGCCCTGTAGCCAGGGACGGGTTTCATCGACATAGACCTGCTCGACCAAGCCTTCCAGATACGCGGCGCGAATCACCCCGAGCGCCGTGCCAAAGCCACCGGTCGCCAGCGCACCGGCATTGCAGTGAGTCAGCAGCACCTGCGGGTTGCCCTGATGCTTGCGAATCAGCTCCATGCCCAGTTGCGCCATGGTCAGGTTGGCCTCACGGTCGCTGAGATGAATCCCCACCGCCTCGGCCTCCAGCAGGGCCAGGATGTCGTCGCCATCCTTGAGTCGCGCCAGGCGCTCACGCATGCGCTGCAGAGCCCAGAACAGGTTTACCGCGGTAGGACGCGAGCGCTCGAGACTGGCAAAATCCGCCTCCAGCGCCTCGCGCCAGTCACCACCAGCCTGCAGCCGAGCTCGGACGCCCAGCACCAGGCCATAGGCAGCAGCGATGCCGATAGCCGGCGCGCCGCGCACCACCATGTCGCGAATCGCATCGGCCACCTCGGCGGCAGAGTCGAAACGCAGCCAGGTCTGCTGATGCGGGAGCAGGCGCTGATCGAGCAGGTACAACGCACCATCGCGCCACTCGATTGCCTGAACCTTCTCCACCGCCAGCAATTGCTCGCGCATCGCGCACTCCATCTGTCACCGCCAAAAAATCGCGGATTATACGCAGACCGACCAAGACCAGCCGAACAATCCTGCTCGCCCTCACGACTTCAAGCCAGGTGCGTTCATCTATACACTGGCGACCTTCCTTGCATCGATCAAGCCAGACGGACGCCCTCATGCCCGAATCTCCTCTCGACCTGTTGCTGCTGCCCACCTGGCTGGTGCCCGTGGAGCCGGCCGGGGTTGTATTGCGCGATCATGGCCTGGGCATCCGCGACGGGCGCATCGCCCTGATCGCGCCGCGCGCCGAAGCGCTGCGCCACCCAGCAAAGGAGGTGCGCGAACTGCCTCAGTGCCTGCTCGCGCCGGGGCTGATCAACGCCCATGGACACGCAGCAATGTCCCTGCTGCGCGGCATTGCCGACGACCTGCCACTGATGACCTGGCTGCACGAGCACATCTGGCCCGCCGAGGGTAAGTGGGTCGACGAGGATTTCGTCCGCGACGGTACTGACCTGGCCATCGCCGAACAGATCAAGGGCGGCATCAGCTGCTTCTCCGACATGTATTTCTACCCGCAGGTAGCCTGCGAGTGCGTGCACAACGCCGGCGTGCGGGCGCAGATCACCGTGCCCGTGCTGGACTTCCCGGTGCCCGGCGCGCTCAACGCTGCCGAGGCGCTGCGCAAGGGCCTGCAACTGTTCGATGACCTCAAGCAGCACCCACGCATCCGCATCGCTTTCGGCCCCCACGCGCCCTACACGGTCAGCGACGACAAGCTGGAACAGATTCGCGTACTGGCTGACGAGCTGGATGCCGGCATTCATATGCACGTGCACGAAACCGCTCAGGAAGTGGCCGAAGCCATGGCCAAGCACGGCGAACGCCCGCTGGCACGCCTGGCCCGCCTCGGCCTGCTTGGTCCGCGTTTTCAGGCGGTGCACATGACGCAGATCGATGACGAGGATCTGGCGCTGCTGGTCGAGCACAACTGCAGCATCGTGCATTGCCCCGAATCCAACCTGAAGCTGGCCAGCGGCTTCTGCCCGGTCGAGCGCCTGTGGCAGGCCGGTGTCAACGTTGCCGTCGGCACCGATGGCGCCGCCAGCAACAACGACCTCGACCTGCTGAGCGAAACCCGCACCGCCGCCCTGCTGGCCAAGGCCGTGGCAGGCTCGGCCACGGCACTGAACGCGCACAGCGCCTTGCGCATGGCTACGCTCAATGGCGCACGCGCACTGGGACTGGAAACCCAGACCGGCTCGCTGGAACTGGGCAAACTGGCCGACGTGGTCGCCTTCGATCTTTCCGGCCTGGCCCAACAACCGATCTATGACCCGGTCTCGCAACTGATCTATGCCAGCGGTCGCGACTGCGTGAAGCACCTCTGGGTCGGCGGCAAACAGCTGCTGGACGAGGGCCGCCTGACGCGTATGGACGAAGGCGAGCTGATCGCCAAGGCCAGGGAGTGGGGAGCCAGGATAGCCAGCAAATAACATGGCTTTTCCTCCCCTCTCCCGCTTGCGGGAGAGGGGCCGGGGGAGAGGGCTGCCAGGTAACACCGAGCTGCACGCCTGACCCTCTCCCCAACCCTCTTCCATAAATGGGAGAGGGGGCAGACCGCGCATGAACGAAATAAATGAGCAGCCGATAAACCTTGGGCGCGACAACATTCCCAAACCACTGCGACAAACTGACATACATTGAACGAATCCGCGCCGCCCCACGCCCGTTCCTAAACTGGCAACATAGCGGCGATACGCTTTCCATGCTTTGAATAGAGATGCTTATGAGCAACGTCGACCGCGCCGAAATCGCCAAATTCGAGGCCCTGGCACACCGCTGGTGGGACCGCGAAAGCGAGTTCAAACCTCTGCACGATATCAACCCGCTGCGGGTCAACTGGATCGACGAGCGCGTCGGCCTGGCCGGCAAGCGCGTACTGGACGTCGGTTGTGGCGGCGGCATCCTCAGTGAAGCCATGGCCCAGCGCGGCGCAACGGTGATGGGTATCGATATGGGCGAAGCGCCGCTGTCGGTCGCCCAGCTGCACCAGCTGGAGTCCGGCGTCGAAGTCGACTACCGACAGATCACCGCCGAAGCACTGGCAGAAGAAATGCCGGAACAGTTCGACGTCGTCACCTGCCTGGAAATGCTCGAGCACGTACCCGATCCCTCCTCGGTCATCCGTGCCTGCCACAGACTGGTCAAACCGGGCGGCCAAGTGTTCTTCTCCACCATCAACCGCAACCCCAAGGCGTACCTGTTCGCGGTGATCGGCGCCGAATACATCCTGCGCCTGCTGCCGCGCGGCACCCACGACTTCAAGAAATTCATTCGCCCCTCCGAGCTCGGTGCCTGGAGCCGCGCAGCCGGACTGGAGGTCAAGGACATCATCGGTCTGACCTACAACCCGCTGACCAAACACTACAAGCTGGAAGCTGACGTCGACGTCAACTACATGATCCAGACGCTGCGCAAGGAGTAGAACGCATGCGTTTGAAAGCAGTTCTTTTCGACATGGACGGCACCCTGCTCGATTCGGCGCCGGACTTCATCGCCATCACCCAGGCCATGCGCGCGGCCCGTGGCCTGCCGCCAGTGGCAGACAAAGCCATTCGTGACCAGGTATCCGGTGGCGCTCGCGCCATGGTCGCCTGCGCTTTCGATGAAGACCCGGACTCGACCGCCTTCGAAGCCCTGCGCCAGGAGTTTCTGGAGCGTTACCAGGAACACTGCGCCGTCCTCACCCGCCCGTTCGACGGCATCGAAGCACTGCTCGCCGACATCGAGCAGGCGCGCCTGCCGTGGGGCGTAGCCACCAACAAGCCGCTGCGCTACGCCGAGCCGATCATGCAGCGCCTGAATCTCGCCGAGCGCTCGGCCGTGCTGGTGTGTCCGGACCACGTGGCGCAGAGCAAACCGGCACCGGACATGCTGCTGCTGGCCTGCGAGAAGATCGGCGTACAGCCGCAAGAGGTGCTGTTCATCGGCGACGACGAACGCGACATCGAATCCGGTCGCGCCGCCGGCTGCCGCACCGCGGCGGTCACCTACGGCTATATCCACCCCGAAGACAACCCATGCAACTGGGGCGCCGACGTGGTGGTGGATCATCCGCAGGAATTACGCGCCGTAATCGACCGCGCTCTCTGCGGCTGCTGATCACCTAGGGCGGGTAAAACCCGCCATTCTCCCATTTGGCGGGTTGCACCCGCCCTACCCTCAAGAGTTCTCTGAAGGATCCTCACATGTTCGACTACACCGCCCGCCCAGACCTGCTCAAGGATCGCGTCATCCTGATCACCGGTGCCGGCCGCGGTATCGGCGCAGCCGCCGCCAAGACCTTTGCCGCACACGGCGCCACCGTACTGCTGCTGGGCAAGACCGAAGCCAATCTGAGCCAGGTGTATGACGAAATCGAGGCCGCCGGTCATCCGCAGCCGGTGGTAATCCCCTTCAACCTGGAAACCGCTCTGCCGCACCAGTACGACGAGCTGGCAGTGATGATCGAGAACGAATTCGGCCGCCTCGACGGCCTGCTGCACAACGCCTCGATCCTTGGCCCGCGCACGCCGCTGGAACAACTCTCCGGCGACAACTTCATGCGCGTGATGCACGTCAACGTCAACGCCATGTTCATGCTCAGCAGCACCCTGTTGCCGCTGCTCAAGCTGTCGCAGGATGCCTCGGTGGTTTTCACCTCCAGCAGCGTCGGGCGCAAGGGGCGCGCCTATTGGGGCGCCTACGCAGTCTCCAAGTTCGCCACCGAAGGCCTGATGCAGGTAATGGCCGACGAGCTGGACGGTATCGCCAACGTGCGCGCCAACAGCATCAACCCGGGCGCCACCCGTACCGCCATGCGCGCCCAGGCCTACCCCGGGGAAAACCCGGCAACGCGCCCCGCACCCGAGGAGATCATGCCGCTCTATCTGTACCTGATGGGTCCGGATAGCAAGGGCGTCAACGGCCAGGCGTTCGACGCGCAGTAATCCATTTCATGGCCCGTCCAAGGCAGCGGGCCATGATGCGACAGAAATCCGCCACGCCCATTGCCATGAGGCAGCACATTGCCACCACTACCGCCAGACAACCGGCAATTGCTTGCCGAACAGCCTCTTCAAGATCATCTAAGTGACTGATTTCACAAGGCTTTATGCCAGCATGAACCAGTTGGCATGGAATTCGCTCTAACCCTCTCGTCGCACCATCGCGCCAGAGGTTCAGCTCCATGGTCCCCCCCAGCCACTCCAACACCATCGATTTCGACGCGGCCAAACTGCAGCGTCTCGGCTTTACCGGCAGTCGCAATCTGCCGCTCAAGCCCGCCAGCCTGGTGGAACTGCGCCACCATCTGAGCCTGCAACTGCAGACCAGCCTGGATGTGGAGCGCATCCTCAGCCTGTTCTTTCGCGAAGTGCAGCGTCTGGTGCCGCTCGACGCTCTGGCCTTTCAGCATCCCTCCCACGATCTGCGCCTGGAACTGGGTGAGCGAGCGCCGCACTCGGCCGGCTACCGCCTGAGTCATGAGGGGGAATACCTGGGTGAGCTGATCTTCCGGCGCAAGCAGCGTTTTTCCGACGACGAACTGGCGCAACTGGAATCGTTGCTGGCCTGCCTGCTGTTCCCCCTGCGCAATGCCCTGCTCTACCGAACTGCCCTGCAGAGTGCTCTGCGTGATCCGTTGACCGACACCGGCAACCGCATCGCCATGGATCAGGTGCTGCAGCGTGAGGTGGATCTCGCCCGCCGTAACCTGCAGCCACTGTCGCTGCTGATGCTCGACATCGACCACTTCAAGACCATCAACGACAGCCATGGCCATGCGCTCGGTGACCAGGTGCTGAAAGCGGTTGCCCAGACCCTGAAGAACCAGCTGCGTAATATCGATATGGTCTTTCGCTACGGCGGCGAAGAGTTTCTGGTGATCCTCTCCGGCACCAGCCGCGAGGGAGCGGCGCTGGTGGGCGAGCGTCTGCGCTTTGCGGTGCTGGAACTGCAATGCCTGGATGCTGGGCGCCCCATCGATGTTTCCATCAGCCTGGGCTGTTCGAGCCTGTTGCCGGGCGAGTCAGCCGAAAGCCTGCTGCGCCGCGCCGATAACGCGCTCTATGTGGCCAAACGCGAAGGCCGTAACCGCCTCTCCATGGCCGGCTGAGGCCGCTCTGCGTAGCCCGGATGAAATCCGGGAATGCCCTGAAGGCAATGGATCAATCTCGGAACACAGAATAATAAAAAGGGACTCCACCGAGTCCCTTTTCGTTTATCAGCGTTTGCGGCCAAAGCCCGGGCGCTGGCCATCACCCGATGGCGGACGCTTGCCTGGCGCCGCCGGGCGCGGTTTGCGTGCCGGACGCTCGGACAGCTCCACTGCCGGACGTGGCTGGCGTTTCTTCACGTCACTCGGGCGCTCGGCAACTGGCGTACCGCGTCCGTTCTCGCGACGCTCGCCGCCTTCCTTGCGCGGGCCGCGTGGGGCGCGCTGCTCGCCATCGTCACGGCGCGGCGCACGGCTCGGGCGTGCGCCCTCCGCGCCCGCCTCGTCCTTGGCCGGACGCAGCACGCGCTTGCCGCGGACATCGACCGGCTTGGCCGACTTGCGCTGCAGTCGATCGAGTTTGTCGCGGGTCTTTTCCTTCATCGCCGGCAGCGCCTGCGGGGCCAGACCGACTTCGGCGCTGAGAATGTCCACTTCGCGCTGGTCCATCTCGCGCCAGCGGCCCATGGTCAACTCGGAAGTCAGGAACACCGGACCGAAGCGCACGCGCTTCAGGCGGCTGACCACCAGGCCCTGGGACTCCCACAGACGGCGCACTTCGCGGTTACGCCCTTCCATCACCACGCAGTGATACCAGTGGTTGAAACCCTCGCCACCGGGGGCTTCCTTGATGTCGGTGAACTTGGCCGGACCATCCTCGAGCATGACGCCGGTCTTGAGGTTCTCCAGCATTTCCTCGGTGACCTCGCCACGCACACGCACCGCATATTCACGGTCCATCTGATAGGACGGGTGCATCAGGCGGTTGGCCAGTTCACCGTCGGTGGTGAACAGCAGCAAGCCGGTGGTGTTGATATCGAGGCGCCCGATGTTGATCCAGCGCCCCTCTTTCGGGCGCGGCAAGCGGTCGAAAACGGTGGGACGGCCTTCCGGGTCGTCACGGGTGCAGATCTCGCCATCCGGCTTGTTGTAGATCAGCACACGACGCACCGAACCGGTGATCTCTTCACGCTTGAGCAGGCGGCCATCGAGGGCGATGGCATCGTTGGCATCGACGCGCTGGCCCAGGGTGGCAGCGGCGCCATTGACCTTGACCCGACCTTCGCTGATCCAGGTCTCTATCTCGCGACGCGAGGCCAGCCCGAGACGGGCCAGGACTTTCTGCAGTTTCTCGCCTGCAGGACGCGGTTGTTCGTGCTCAGTCATCTTGGGCACCTCCCGGTGTAGTAATGGATGATCGAAGGGCGCGCATCATACGCGTTGTAGAGCCCATAGGGTAGACGATGCTGCGGCGGTCGAACCAAGAACACGACACTGAAGTGTAGGAGCCCCGCCCCGGGGCGAAGCCTGTGCGTATAGGCCAAGTATTATCGACGCCCCCACCATTCGCCGCGAGGCGCGGCTCCTACACCGGATATGCGGTCAATACTTGCGCCTTCCGGTGGCCTCCAGCGCCAGCAAGCGCATATCGGCCTCGGCCAGCAGCGCCAGGCGCTCACCCTTGTCCAGGCGTTTCCAGCCTTTGATTTCCTCACGGCTGCGGCCGCAGCCCAGGCAGATGTCCTTTTCGAATTCACAGACCTTGATGCACGGACTCTTGCTCATTGGATCGCCTAAACCAGAAAGGATCGGATGGGCGCAAGAATAAAGGCCGAGGGACAAACAGCGAGATTGAAGTATTCGATAAAGGGCTTAAGCGATATCAATGCAACGGCTGATCGCCGTCCAGGTCGGCCAGATCGTCTTCGACCGCTTCATCCTCTTCGTCTTCTACCAGACACAGATCATCGAAGTCGGTCTTGAGCCCCTGCTCCATGTCGTCGAGCTCGGCCAGCAGGCTGCGGAAACTGGTCTCTTCACGCGGCTCGGCCGCCTCGCCTTCCTCCTGCAGGGCCAGGTCGGCGCGCGCCTGCAAGCCTGCCGGCACTTCGGCGTCGTCATCCAGCGCCAGTTCGGGCTCCGGCTCGAGCTCGCGCAGTGCTGCGAGCGGCGGCAGCTCGTCGAGACTCTTCAGATTGAAGTGATCGAGAAAGCCCTTGGTGGTGGCGAACATCGCCGGGCGACCCGGCACATCGCGATAACCCACCACGCGAATCCACTCACGCTCGAGCAGGGTCTTGGTGATGTTGCTGTTGACCGCCACGCCGCGCACGTCCTCGATTTCACCGCGCGTAATCGGCTGGCGATAGGCAATCAGCGCCAAAGTCTCCAACAGCGCACGGGAATAGCGCTGTGGCCGCTCTTCCCAGAGCCGGCCGACCCAGGGCGCGAAGCGCTCGCGCACCTGCAGGCGGTAGCCCGAGGCCACCTCCTTCAGCTCGAAGGCACGGCCCTCGCAGGACTGACGCAGGATTTCCAGCGCTGCCTTGAACTGCTCGGGCTCCGGCCGCTCGCCCTCTTCGAAGAGTTCTAAAAGGCGTTCGAGCGATTGCGCCTTCCCTGAAGCCAGCAGAAAGGCTTCAAGCAACTGGGCCAGGTCTTTGGGGTCGTTCAGGTTCATTCGGCACGAGCTCGGACGTGAATAGCGGCGAAGGGCTCATTCTGCACCAGCTCCACCAGGGATTCCTTGATCAATTCGAGTACTGCCATAAAGGTCACCACCACGCCCAGACGCCCCTCCTCGGCAGCGAAAAGCTCGACGAACGGCACGAACGCCCCGCCCTTGAGGCGTTCCAGCACTTCGCTCATGCGCTCGCGGGTAGACAATGCCTCGCGGGTGACCTGGTGGCTTTCGAACATGTCGGCGCGGCGCAGCACCTCGGCCATCGACAGCAGCACCTCTTCCAGGCTCACGTCCGGCAGTAGCTTGCGCGCACGGGCTTCGGGGGCATCCAGCTTCGGCACCGTCAGGTCGCGGCCGACGCGCGGCAGTTCGTCGATATTTTCAGCTGCTGCCTTGAAGCGCTCGTACTCCTGCAGGCGGCGAATCAGCTCGGCACGCGGGTCGTCCTCTTCTTCCTCGGTTTCTGCCGAGCGCGGCAGCAACATACGTGACTTGATCTCGGCGAGCATGGCGGCCATGACCAGGTATTCGGCGGCCAGCTCCAGGCGTACCGATTTCATCAGCTCGACATAGCCCATGTATTGCTTGGTGATCTCGGCCACCGGGATATCTAGGATGTCGATGTTCTGCTTGCGGATCAGATAGAGCAGCAGGTCCAGCGGCCCCTCGAAGGCTTCGAGAAAGACTTCCAGAGCATCCGGCGGAATGTACAAATCCAGCGGCAGCTCGGTGACCGCCTCGCCATAGACCAGGGCGAACGGCAGCTCCTGCTGGGCGCCGGCCTGGCTGTCAAGGGCTGGCGTGGCGGATTCACTCATCGACTGGCGCTCCTTCAACGATGATTCAGGCCCATGGCCATGCGTACTTCGGCCAGGGTTTCGCGCGCTTCGTCACGCGCGCGTTCGGCGCCTTCGGCGAGGATGCTGCGCACCAGGTCGGGGTTGTCCTCGTAGTCGACGGCACGCTGCTGCAGAGGTGTCAGCTCCGCCTGCAGCGACGAGCACAGCGCGCTCTTGCAATCGAGGCAACCAATCGAAGCGCTTCGGCAGCCCTCGATGACCCAATGCAGTTGTTCGTCGTTGGAATACAACTGATGCAGTGACCACACCGGGCAACGCTGCGGCTCACCGGGGTCGTCACGGTGCACGCGCGCCGGATCGGTGGGCATGCGCCGCAGTTTTTCCTCGAGCTCGACGTCGCTGTCGCGCAGGAAAATCGCATTGCCACTGGATTTGGCCATCTTCTGCCCGTCCAGGCCAGGCACCCGCGAAAACTCGGCGAGAATCGGTTGCGGCTCATTGAGAATCACCTTGCCGCCACCTTCCAGATAGCCGTACAGACGCTCCTGATCGCCGAGGGTAATACTGGTCTGCTCCTTGAGCAGGGCCCGCGCGGTCTCCAGCGCCTCTGCGTCGCCCTGCTCCTGATAGGCCTTGCGCAGGCTGCTGTAGAGCTTGCCGACCTTCTTGCCCAGCTTGCCGATGGCAGCTTCAGCCTTCAGCTCGAAATCCGGCTCGCTGCCGTACAGATGATTGAAGCGGCGCGCCACTTCGCGGGCAAACTCGATGTGCGGCAACTGGTCGGCGCCGACCGGCACCTGGCCGGCTCGATAGAGGAGGATGTCCGCGGCCTGCAACAGCGGATAGCCAAGAAAGCCATAGGTAGAGAGATCCTTGCCGCTATGGCGCTCCAGCTGCTCCTTGTAGGACGGCACGCGCTCGAGCCAGCTGAGCGGGCAGATCATCGACAGCAACAGGTGCAGCTCGGCATGTTCCGGCACCTGCGACTGCACGAACAACGTAGCGGAGCTGGGGCTGACGCCTGCGGCCAGCCAGTCCACCGCCATGTCCATGACATGCTGGGAAAGCTGACCGGTATCGGCGTATTCGGTGGTCAGGGCGTGCCAGTCGACGATGCAGAAGAAGCAGTCGTACTCGTGCTGCAACCTGACCCAGTTCTTCAGCACACCATGGTAGTGCCCGAGGTGCAGACGACCGCTCGGACGCATCCCTGACAGCACCCGACGTTCGGAGTCGTTAAGGCTCAAACCGTTCTATCCAAAATCCAGACAAGACCAGGGAGTATAGGGTAGCTGCGCCCACAACGGAAAAGCCGGCGTCAGAGATCGTCGAACGGCGTCGGGTCACCGCATCCGACGCGCAGAACTTCCGGGCTGTCGTCGGCGAGATTGACCACGGTGGAGGCTTCCAGCCCACCGAAACCACCGTCGATGATCAGGTCGACATGGTGTTCGAGGATCTGCCGCATTTCGTAGGGGTCGGACATCGGCAGCTCGTCGCCCGGCATGATCAGGCTGACGCTCATCAGCGGCTCGCCCAGTTGCTCCAGCAATGCCAGGGCAATCGGATGGCTGGGCACGCGAATGCCAATGGTACGGCGCTTGGGATGCAGCAGCATGCGCGGCACTTCGCGAGTGGCATTGAGGATGAAGGTATAGGGGCCCGGGGTGTGATTCTTCAGCAGGCGAAAGGCGGCGGTGTCGACCCTGGCGAACAGACCGATCTGCGACAGATCGCGGCAAACCAGGGTGAAGTTGTGCTTGTCGTCGAGCTGACGCAGGCGGCGAATGCGCTCGACCGCATTCTTGTCGCCGATGGCGCAGCCCAGCGCGTAGGACGAGTCGGTGGGATAAACCACCACGCCGCCGCCACGAATGATTTCCACAGCCTGTTTTATCAGGCGTGCCTGCGGGTTTTCCGGGTGAACCTGGAAAAATTGACTCACGCTTGCTCCCTGCTCATGAAGTGACAGCGGATGGCTGTGCATGTTCGAAGCGCTCCCAGAGCGCGGTCAGGTCATCGGGCAACGGGCGATACATGCCCAACTCGGACCAGTCGCCCGGCGCATGGAAATCGCTGCCGACGCTGGCCATCAAGCCAAACTCGCGCGCCAGAATCGCCAGGCCACCTACCTGTTCGGCCGGCTGCATGCCATTGACCACTTCCAGGGCATGGCCGCCCGCTGCCGCGAAGTCGGCAACCAGGCGTCGACGCTTACTGCGAGTAAAGTCGTACTGCCACGGATGCGCCAGACTGATCCAGGCTCTGGCCGAACGCAAGGTGGCGAGGGTTTCTTCCAGCATAGGCCAATGCTGCTTGACGTCGCCCAACTTGCCCGAGCCCAGCCATTTGCGAAACGCCTCGGCACGGTCACGCACGTGTCCAGCGCGCACCAGAAACTCGGCAAAGTGGGGGCGCGCCGGCGCGTTGCCGCTGTCGCCCAATTCCTGTTGGACAGCGCGAGCACCGACAAGTGCGCCGGGCATCCCCTTGGCCGCCAGGCGTCGGTCGATCTCTTCGGCACGCTGCCAGCGCCCATGATGCAGGGCGTCGATGGCCGCTCGCAGGGCGGGAGCATCGCGCTCGAAGGCATAACCCAATACATGAATGGTCGCCCCGCCCCAGGTGCAGGACAGCTCGATGCCGTTGATCAGCTTCATGCCCAGCGGCTCGGCCGCGAGGCGCGCCTCATCGAGCCCTTCGAGGGTGTCATGGTCGGTCAACGCAAGCAGCCGCACACCGCGTTCGTGCGCCCGGGCCACCAGTACGGCGGGCGCCAGGGCGCCATCTGAGGCGGTGCTGTGGCAGTGCAGATCGACAATCATGGCGGCGCTTTCGTTGAGATTGATGTTTGTTATTATGCCCTACATCTGCGCCAACACCCTCGTCGTATGGCGCAACGCTTCATCCCTCCCCGCTTCGACCTTATTAAGGACTGAGATGCTCTACGCCATCATCGCCACCGACGTCGAAAATTCCCTGGAAAATCGCCTGGCCACCCGCCCCGCTCACCTCGCCCGCCTGGAACAGTTGAAGCAGGAAGGTCGCCTGCTGCTGGCCGGCCCACATCCGGCCATCGACAGCAATGATCCAGGCCCGGCGGGCTTCAGCGGCAGCCTGGTGGTTGCCGAGTTCGATTCCCTTGAAGCCGCGCAGAAATGGGCCGATGCCGACCCCTACCGCACAGCCGGTGTGTATGCCAGCGTGGTGGTCAAACCCTTCAAGAAAGTGCTGCCCTGACGCAGCGCCCCTCACGCTGCTTTCGCCTACAAGGAATCGCGATGCGCACGATCCCGTCGTCCCTGCTGGTCATCCTGTTCCTGGCCTGCGCTGCGGTGCAGGCTGAAGAAGAAAGCCCGCAACCGGCCGCAGCGCCAACAGCCGCAATCGATGAGCAAAGCCGGGAGCTCGAGCAGCGCCTGGCACAAAGCGAACAGCTGCGTAGCGAGCAGGAAGCGAGCAGCGCTGTGCAACTGCAACGCCTGCGTCAGGAAAACCAGCGCCTGCGCTTGCAGCTCAAGGAAAGCCAGGCACAGAGCCAACCACGCCTGCTCAGTGAAGAACAGACCTGGTTCGCCCTCGGCGCTGCCCTGAGCTTGGTATCGATGCTGTTCGGCGCCCTGTTGCGAGGCTCGCGCAAGACTCGTCGCGAATGGATCAACTAAAGCCATGAGCCGATTGCTGCTGATCGATGACGACCAGGAACTCTGCGAGCTGCTCGCCAGCTGGCTGACCCAGGAAGGCTTTCAGGTCACTGCCTGCCACGAAGCAGGCGGTGCGCGTCAGGCCCTTTCAGCACAGGCGCCTGACGCCGTGGTGCTCGACGTGATGTTGCCGGACGGCAGCGGCCTTGAGCTGCTCAAGCAATTGCGTGGTGAGCATCCGGACTTACCGGTGCTGATGTTGTCCGCCCGCGGCGAACCGCTGGATCGCATCCTCGGTCTGGAGCTGGGCGCCGATGACTATCTGGCCAAGCCGTGCGATCCGCGCGAGCTGACCGCGCGCCTGCGTGCCGTACTCCGGCGTACCGCCCCGGCACCGGCCAGTAGCCAGCTGGAGCTGGGTGACCTCAGTTTCAGTCCCAACCGCGGCGTGGCGAGTATCGGCGAGCATGACGTTCCGCTGACGCTTTCCGAAAGCCGTCTGCTGGAGGCTTTGCTGCGCCAGCCGGGTGAACCGGTGGACAAACAGGCGCTGGCGCAACTCGCCCTGGGCCGCAAACTGACCTTGTATGACCGCAGCCTGGACATGCACGTCAGCAACCTGCGCAAGAAGCTCGGCCCGCACCCGGATGGTCGCCCGCGCATTCTCGCCCTGCGTAGCCGCGGCTATTACTACGCACCGTGATCGTTTGCCGCCCTTACGTAAACGACCTGCAACATCGCCTTTACCCAAGCTTTACTGACGCCTGACTGCCCTTGACCTTGACCGCCGCATACTGTGCCCATCCGGTACTTACCGGCCTCGGAACCTGTTTACGACCTGCTGCGCGTCGGCCCTGCTGCGTTGAAAACAGACTCGGAATGCTCATGTACAACAGTACACTCCGCTTCCTCGTCTGTTTTCGCCTTGCATGACTCTAGCTCGCTAGGTCGTAAAACAGGTCCTCAAGACAAGGAGAATCACCATGCGCAAGACCCTCACCGCCCTGCTGCTCGCCGCCACCCTGCCGACCCTGGCCTTCGCCATGCCGGACGGCGGCCCACGCCACCATGACCGCGACCACGGCATGTTCAAGGAGCTGAACCTGAGCAAGGAACAACGCCAGGAGTTCCGCAAGCTGATGGGCGAGCAGATGAAGACCCATCGCGATATCACCAAGCGCTACCTGGACAAGCTGCCGGAAGCCGAGAAGCAGGCCATGAAGAAGGAGCTGGAGCAGGCCCGCGCCGACCAGCACAAGGCACTGCGTGACCTGCTCAACCCCGAGCAGCAGAAAGCCTTCGACGAGCACCAGAAGAAAATGGAAGCTCGCCGCGCCGAAATGGCCGAATTCAAGGCCTGGAAGGCCGAGAAGGACAAAAAGACCAACTGAGTCTTCTACCGACCGTCCGCCGCCGCGCCCTTGTCGGGCCCGGCGGCTTTTGCATGAGGAATCACCGTGCGTTCATTGTTCTGGCGCATCCTGGCGACCTTCTGGCTGGCCATCGCCCTGGTGGCCGGCCTTTCGTTGCTGCTCGGCCGCGCCCTGAATCAGGACGCGTGGATTCTCAGCCTGCATCCGGGCCTGGACGACTTCGACAGCCAATGGGTCAAACGCTACGAACAAGAGGGGCGCGCCGCTGCACAGGAGTTTCTCGAACAACGCAAACGCCAGTACCGCATCGATACCCAGGTGCTCGGTGAGAGCGGCCAGCAACTGGTCAAGGGCACCTTTCCCTCCCGCGCCGCAGCCTTCGAAGCGCGTCATGGCGACGACCGTCGCCTGCCCTGGCGCCGCCTGACTGCGGAGTACACCAGCCCACAAAGCGGCGAAAGCTATCTGTTCATCTACCGTATCCCTCACCCTGAGCTCGCGGCCTGGCACCGCGGCAGCCTGTTCTGGCCACTGAGCGCCATCGCCATTGCCCTGGTGGTGCTGACGCTGTTCAGCCTGATGCTGACGCTGTCGATCACCCGCCCGCTGGATCGCCTGCGCGGCGCCGTGCATGACCTCGGCCAGACCGCCTATCAACAGAACAGCCTGGCTCGTCTGGCCACCCGCCGCGACGAGCTGGGCCTGCTGGCCAAGGACTTCAACCGCATGGGCGAGCGCCTGCAGGGCCTGATCGGCAGCCAGCGCCAGTTGCTGCGCGACGTTTCCCACGAGCTGCGCTCGCCCCTGGCGCGCCTGCGCATCGCCCTGGCCCTGGCGGAACGTGCCGACGCCGCCGAGCGGGAAAAACTCTGGCCACGACTAGGCCAGGAATGTGATCGACTGGAAACGCTGATCAGCGAAATTCTCGCCCTTGCCCGTCTGGACGCCGACCCGGGCGCTGCCCAGCCAGTCGATCTGGGTGCACTGCTCGGCAAATTGCAGGAGGACACGCGCCTGACCACACCACAGCAATCGCTGCAGATCGACCTCGATCAGGGGGCTCAGCTGGAAGGCTGGCCAGACATGCTCGAGCGTGCGCTCGACAACCTTCTGCGCAATGCACTGCGTTTCAGCCCGCAGGACAAGCCAGTGATCATCGCCGTGCAGCGCCAGGGACAGGAGGTTTTGCTAAGCGTGCGCGACCAAGGCCCTGGAGTCGCCAGCGAGCATCTGCAGCAGTTGGGCAAGCCGTTCTTTCGCGCGCCCGGCCAGAGCGGTTCCGGCCATGGCCTTGGGCTGGCCATCGCGCGCCGGGCGGCGCAGCGTCACGGCGGTGAACTTCTACTGAACAACCACCCCGAAGGCGGTTTCGTCGCGACACTCAGGCTGCCGGCCAGGCAGCAGACAGCCTGAGCGCGCTCAGCCCTGCCAGGCGCTGACGAAATCCTCGACCTTGACTTCCGGCGCGCGACGCAGCTCGCGCTCCGGCGTACCAAGGTAGAGATAGGCGATGATCTGCTCGTCCGCTGCCAGGCCCAGGCCTTTGGCCACATGCGCGTTATAGGCCATGTCACCGGTACGCCAGACCGCGCCGATACCCTGCGCATGCGCAGCCAGCAGCATGCCATGGGCAGCACAACCGGCTGCGATTACCTGCTCGGATGCAGGCACCTTGGGATGAGCCTGAACACGGGCGATCACCACCACCAGCAACGGCGCGCGCAACGGCATGCCACGCGCCTTGTTCAGGGCCTCAGGCGCAGCCTGCGCATCGGCTACCTGCAAGGCCTCGGCGAACAGCTCACCCATGCGCTCACGCGCCTGCCCCTCGACCGTCAGAAAGCGCCACGGGCGAAGCTGGCCATGATCGGGGGCGCGCAACGCCGCGCGAAACAGCAGCTCACGCTGGGCCGCATCCGGAGCCGGGTCCACCAGGCGGGGAACGGAAACACGATTGAGCAGAGCCTCGAGAGCCTCCATTGGCCACCTCCAAAAAACCAAAGATGGCGCATTCTAACAGGCTCTTGCCAGCTAACCGGCTGACGGTCCTTTCTTGCAGATTGACGCTCAGGCGGCAGCCAGCTCAGGCGACGCGGTCGGGCGATATCACCGGCTGCACCGGCGGCGTCAGCGGCGGCAGGCCATGGGCCTTGCGCGCGTCGTCGCAACGCGGATTGTGCACGCCGTTCTCCCAGGACGCCTCGAATTCACGGCAACTGCTCGAGCGGTGCTCGTACATGGTGCAGCGTACGCCACAGCCAACGTCGCCCAGCAGTTGGGTACAGCGCGCCGGCTTGCTCTCGGTGCCACGCATGGCCACGTAGTGAGGGCTGATCTGGATGACCTGTTCGTCCGGAACGCTACCGCCCGCGGATCGACACTCGCCCCAGAAGAAGGACACACGAAAATACGCGCAGCAGGCGCCGCACGTGAGACAGGGATTAACTTCGGACATTTGAGGAGGACTCGGAAACCGGCGGACGCCGGCAACTGGCGGCTATTCTATTCTTGGCAATACGCTTGTAAAGCCCCTTCACCGGGCACGTGTGAAAGCTACTGCGCTCGGCCAGGCTGCGTTAAAAACAGGCTCAAATTGCTCATTTACAGCTCGTAAACTGCGCTTTCTCGCCTGTTTTTGCCTTGCCTGACCTTCGCTCGCTACGTTTTCACACAGCCCGGATGCCCCGGTTTACAGCAGCCCGTCCACGGGTAGAATGGCGCACTTTTACCACCCGCCAGAGCCCTCTACATGGCCTTGCCGACGCTGCGCATCATCGGTTTCATCATCGGCATATTCCTGATTACCCTGGCGGTGAGCATGGCCATTCCCATGCTGACCCTGCTGATCTTCGAACACCCGGAAGATCTCAATGCGTTTCTCTGGTCCAGCCTGATCACCCTGGTCGCCGGCCTCGCGCTGGTGATTCCTGGCCGCCCGGAGAACGCTCAGCTACGCCCGCGTGACATGTATCTGCTGACGACGGGCAGCTGGACCCTGGTTTGCGGCTTCGCCGCCCTGCCGCTGATGCTGATCGCCCATATCAGCTACACGGACGCCATGTTCGAGACCATGTCCGGCATCACCACCACCGGCTCGACCGTGCTGACCGGCCTGGACACCATGTCCCCGGGGATCCTGATCTGGCGCTCGATGCTGCATTGGCTGGGCGGTATCGGCTTCATCGGCATGGCGGTGGCGATTCTGCCGTTGCTGCGCGTCGGTGGCATGCGCCTGTTCCAGACCGAATCCTCGGACTGGGGCGAGAAAGTCATGCCACGCTCGCACGTGGCAGCCAAGTACCTGTTGCTGATCTACGTCGCCCTGACTCTGCTCGGCTTCCTGGCATTCTGGGCTTCGGGCATGAGCCCTTTCGATGCCATCAACCATTCCATGGCATCGATTTCCACCGGCGGCTTCTCCACCTCCGACGCGTCCCTGGCGCACTGGCCACAACCGGCCGTGCACTGGACGGCCGTGGTGCTGATGCTGCTCGGTGGCATGCCGTTCATGCTCTATGTCGCCTTCGTCCGCGGCAATCGCCAGGCGCTGTTCAAGGATCATCAGGTTCGCGGCTTCATCGGTTTTCTGTTGCTGACCTGGCTGGTGTTCGGTACCTGGCGGTGGATCAACTCGGACTACACCTGGCTCGACGCCTTTCGCATCGTGGCGGTGAACGTCACCTCGGTGGTCACCACCACCGGCTTCGCCCTGGGCGACTACACCACCTGGGGTAGCTTCGCCGTGCTGCTGTTCTTCTACCTGACCTTTGTCGGCGGCTGCTCCGGCTCCACCGCTGGCGGCTTGAAGATATTCCGTTTCCAGGTCGCTTACGTGCTGCTCAAGGCCAACCTGATGCAGCTGGTGCACCCACGCGCGGTGATCAAGCAGCAGTACAACAACCACAACCTGGATGAAGAGATCGTCCGCTCGATGATCACCTTCTCCTTCTTCTTCACCATCACCATCGGTGTGCTGGCTCTGGCCCTGACGTTGGTCGGCCTGGACTGGGTCACCGCACTGACCGGTGCTGCCACCGCAGTGTGCAACGTCGGCCCGGGCCTGGGTCCGATCATCGGCCCGGCCGGCAACTTCGCCAGCCTGCCGGACTCGGCCAAGTGGCTGCTCAGCGCCGGCATGCTGATCGGCCGCCTGGAAATTCTGACCGTGCTGGTGCTGGTCACCCGCAGCTTCTGGAAACACTGACCGATGCCCATCGCCAGCCTGCGCATCCTCGCCTTCATCAACGGCATCTTCCTCGTCACCCTGGCGCTGAGCATGCTGGTGCCGGTGATCACGCTGCTGATCTTCGAGCAGCCGCAGAAGATCAATGCCTTTCTCTGGTCCAGCCTGATCACCGCGCTCGTCGGCATCACCATGATCGCTCAGGGCAGGCCGCAGCAAACGCAACTACGCCCGCGCGACATGTACATGCTGACCGTGTCGAGCTGGGTGATGGTGTCGGTCTTCGCAGCCTTGCCGTTCATCTTCGCCGAACGCGCCAGCATCACCGATGCCTACTTCGAGAGCATGTCCGGCATCACCGCTACCGGCGCCACGGTGTTCAGCGGCCTCGACGACATGTCGCCCGGCACCCTGATCTGGCGTTCGCTGCTGCACTGGCTGGGCGGCATCGGCTTCATCGGCATGGCCGTAGCGATCCTGCCGATCCTGCGCATCGGCGGCATGCGCCTGTTCCAGACCGAGTCCTCGGACCGCTCGGAGAAGGTCATGCCGCGCTCGCACATGGTCGCCAAGTACATGGTGCTGGCCTACGTTGGCCTGAGCACCCTCGCCGTGCTGGCCTTCTGGCTGGCGGGGATGGGGCTGTTCGACTCGATCAACCACGCCATGTCCGCCATCGCCACCGGCGGCTTCTCCACCTCGGACTCGTCACTGGGCAAATGGCAGGCGCCAGCCATTCACTGGGTCGCGGTCGTGGTCATGGTGCTTGGCAGCCTGCCCTTCGTGCTCTACGTCGGCGCCCTACGTGGCAATTACCGCGCCCTGCTGCGCGATGCCCAGGTGCGCGGTTTTCTGCTGTTGCTGGTGGGCAGCTGGTTCGTACTGGCGGGTTGGAAATGGCTGACCACCGACCTGTTCTGGCTCGATGCGCTGCGTCTGGTCGCGGTGAACATCACCTCGATCATGACCACTACGGGCTTTGCCGTGGGTGACTACCACCTGTGGGGCCCCTTCGCCAGCATGATGTTCTTCTACCTGGGCTTCGTCGGCGGCTGTTCCGGCTCTACCGCGGGCGGGCTGAAGATTTTCCGTTTCCAGGTCGCCTACATCCTGCTCAAGGCCAACCTCAAGCAGCTCATTCATCCCCGTGCGGTCATCAAGCAGCAGTACAACCGCCACCGGCTGGACGAAGACATCGTTCGCTCGATACTGGCCTTCGCCTTCTTCTACACCATCACCATCGCCACCCTGGCGCTGGGGGTTGCCATGTGTGGTGTGGACTGGATAACCGCATTGACCGGCGCGGCAGCCATGGTCTCCGGCGTTGGCCCGGGGATGGGCGAGATGGTCGGCCCCGCCGGCAACTACGCCAACATTCCCGACCTGGCCAAGTGGCTGCTGAGTTTCGGCATGCTCCTCGGGCGCCTGGAAATCCTCACTGTGCTGGTGCTGCTGTTCCCAGCCTTCTGGCGTCACTGAGAGGCTCAGCCGGCCAGCCCGCGGCGACTGCGGTACTCGCCCGGCGTTTCGCCGAACCAGCGACGAAACGCCCGAAAGAAGTTGCTCGGGTCGGCGAACCCCAGCAGATAGGCGACCTCCAGCAGGGTCAGGTCGACCTGCCCGAGGTACTGCTCGGCCAGCTCACGACGCGTGTCGTCGAGCAATTGCTGATAGCTGGTGCCCTCTTCCTGCAAGCGCCGTTGCAGTGTGCGTTGCGACAGATGCAGCGCCTGCGCCACCACCTCGCGCCGCGGCTCACCCTGAGGCAACAGGCGGCATAGCACCTGGCGCACCTGATGGGTGACGCGACTAGTGCAGAAACGCGCCAGGTACTCGCCGGCAAAGCGGTCGTGCAGTTGCGCCAGCGCCTCGTTGGCACTGGGCAACGGCGCCTCCAGATCGGCGCGCTCGAAGATCAACCCATAGTGCTCGGCGTTGAACTTGAACGGCGCCTGGAACACCTGCTGATAGGGCGCCAGATCGGCTGGCACCGGGCCCTGCAGGCGAATCTCGCGCGGCCGTATCGGCTTGCCGGTCATCCAGCGGCAGAACGCCAGGCAGTAGGCCAGCGACGCCTCGGCGCTCTGCCGAGCCGGAGGCAGACGATCACCATGAATCGCCAGGGTCAGCGCATAGCCATCGGGCTGCACGAGGAAATTCAGATCCGCTCCTTCGCCGATGATGCGCTGGAAGCGCACCAGACGGGTGAAGCCGTCGCGCAGGTTGCGACTGGACATCAGTGCGTAGCCCACCACGTGGAAGGACGCGGGGCGCACCACCTGTGCCATGTTCAGGCCGATGGCCGGATTGCCCGACAGCGCCACGGCGCGTTGCCAGAGACGGGTCATGCCGTCCTGCGGGAAGCGCGCATCGGGGTCGCTCAAGGCGGCGTGATCCATGCCCAGCTCGGCGAACAGGCTGACACAATCGACGCCACCGAGCTCCAGCGCCTGCACGATGGCCAGCGCCCAGCTGGAAGAAGTGGTTCTTTCGCTCATCGTCTTGTTCTTGTGATCAATCAGCAAGGCCATGATTGGCGGCGCAAGGATACTAGACTGGCACCTTAAGTCAGTGGCCCACGGAGACAGTCGCTCTACACTGACAGGGTCTGCTGACGTTTTGTTCGCGAGCCGCGTTGCAGCGACAAATGACGCCAGGCTAGACGCGGGACGCAGGGAATGGTGTCCCCTTGCCAAGTCCCGCAACGCCGCATGGCGTCATTTGCCGCGCAACCCGAAGGGCCGGGCCGGTTATGGCGCGGCCGCGAAAAAAACGTCAGCAGCCCCTAAATAACAGGAGGTGCGCCATGACCGCCCAGACCACCGAACGCTACCAGAGCTTTGCCGAGTTCTACCCCTACTACCTGCAGGAACACAGCAACCCGGTATGCCGCCGCCTGCACTACGTAGGCAGCCTGCTGGTGCTGGCAATACTCGCTTATGCGCTGTTTACCCAACAATGGCTGTGGCTGCTGGCCATGCCGCTGGCGGGCTACGGCTTCGCCTGGGTTGGCCATTTCGTGTTCGAAAAGAACCGGCCCGCCACCTTCGACTACCCGCTATACAGCCTGATGGGCGACTGGGTGATGCTCAAGGACGCCTTCACCGGCCGTATCCGTTTCTAGGGTCAGACGCAACGACCGCCGGTATGCTGGCCTTGTGCCGTTCGGCGGCCGTGCTTGGCTGCTTGTCGCCCCCTTGGTTATGATCCCCGCCCCACCCGAGCTCTGGCTCGGGTGTTGCAGACCGCTCAGGCGCCAGATCTTAGGCGCCCAATCAGGGATCCTCAGCGCGAATGAAGTCAGCCACCACCAGCCGAGCCAATAGTCTGCCGACGCCACCGCTGCGCGAATACTACTCCCGCGTTCTCGCCTACATCACCACCGCGGCCAGTATCGCCGCCGGTACCGCAGTCGGACATTTTACTTACGACGTCCTCTGGATGGTGCCCTACGCCCTGCTCTATCCGCACCTTGCCTATCAGGTCAGCCGCCGCTTCAAGAACGATCATCCGCAGCAAACAGACCTGGGCCTGCTGTTCGTCGATGCCCTGCATGCCGGCGCCTCGGCCGCACTGCTGGGTTTCTCCAGCGTGCCCAGTTCGATGTTGCTGCTGATTCTGACCTTCAGTGCCCTGGTGATCGGTGGTCTGCGCTATCTGGGCATCGCCGTGCTGGTGGCCATCAGTGCCAGCACCCTGGCCACTGCCGTGGTCGGCCCGCACCTGAATCCCGACACACCGACAACCGTAGGTCTGGTCAGCATCTTCTTCACCGCCTTGTATATCGGCATTACCGCCTACTTCATGCACCAGCAGGGGCTGCGCCTGGCGCAGGTACGCATCGAGATCAAGCGTGAACAGGAAAAGGCCGCACGCCTGGCACGCAACCTGGCCAAATACCTGTCACCGCAGGTCTGGGAGTCGATTTTCACTGGCAAGAAGAGCGTGCGCCTGGAAACCCAGCGCAAGAAGCTCACGGTGTTCTTCTCCGATATCAAGGGCTTCACCGAACTGTCGGAGGAGCTGGAAGCCGAAGCGCTGACCGACCTGCTCAACACCTACCTCAACGAGATGTCGAAGATCTGCCTGAAATATGGCGGCACCATCGACAAGTTCATCGGTGACAGCGTCATGGTGTTCTTCGGCGATCCCAGCAGCAACGGCGCCAAGAAAGACGCGGTAGCGGCGGTTTCCATGGCCATCGCCATGCGCAAGCACATGAAGGTGCTGCGCCAGCAGTGGCGTGCGCAGGGCATCACCAAGCCCCTGGAAATCCGCATGGGTCTGAACACGGGTTACTGCACGGTCGGCAACTTCGGCGCCGACACGCGCATGGACTACACCATCGTAGGTCGCGAAGTGAACCTCGCCAGTCGCCTTGAGAGCGCAGCCGAAGCCGGTGAAATCCTGATTTCCCACGAGGCCTATTCACTGGTCAAGGACGTGATCATGTGTCGCGACAAGGGGCAGATCACGGTCAAGGGCTTCAGTCGACCGGTGCAGATCTATCAGGTGGTGGACTTCCGCCGCGATCTGGGCGCCACCTCCAGCTACGTCGAGCACGAACTGCCCGGCTTCTCCATGTATCTCGATACCAACGGCATCCAAAACTACGACAAGGAGCGGGTGATCCAGGCACTGAACCAGGCCGCCGAGAAGCTGCGAGACAAGGTCATTCTCTGAGGCGAACCGCTTGGCGGCGCTTCGCGGCTGAAGCCGCTCCTACAAAAAGGCCAGCGCTAGCATTGACGTACGAAAAATCGGCCTACAACGCGGTATCCGGCAACGCCTCATCCAGCAACGCCGGCTCACCATCGATCAGCGGCTGCAGGGCCAGAAACTCCAGTGCCGAAGCGCGCCAGGACTGAGCTGCAGCCAGCTCCGCGCAGCGCCCGCGGTCCAGCGTCAGCGCCGCCAGACAAGCAGCGTGCAGATCCTCGGCCATCACGCCACTGATCCCCTCTTGCAGCACATCCAGCGGTCCGGCCACGGGAAACGCAGCCACCGGCGTACCGCAAGCCAGCGCCTCCAGCATGACCAGGCCATAGGTATCGGTACGCGAGGGAAAAACCAGCACCGAAGCATCCTGGTAGGCCTCGGCTAACGCCTGGCCATGGCGATAGCCGAGAAAGCGCACCTGCCGATACTGCCGTTGCAGCATCTCGCGTTGCGGGCCATCGCCAACCACGCGTTTCTCCCCAGGCAAGTCCAGATCGAGAAACGCCTGCAGGTTCTTTTCCGCGGCGATACGACCGACATAGAGAAAGACCGGCAGTACCGGACGTGGGCGCGTCTCGTTCGGGCGAAACAGGCGGGTATCGACACCCTTGCGCCACAGTCGCAGCCTTTGCAGATTCCAACCGGCGAACTCCTCGCGCAGACGCTCGGTGGTCACCAGTACCGCCTGGCTGGGGCGATGGAAAGCGCGCAGGTAGGCGTATCCCCAGCGCGGCGCGATCCACGGCCAGCGCGTGCTGACGTATTCGGGAAAGCGTGTATGAATGGCCGTGGAAAAAGCCAGCCCGCGTTTGACCAACCAACGCCACGCGGCCCAGCCCAGAGGGCCTTCCGTGGCCAGATGAACACAGTCGGGACGAAAGTCGCGAATTGCCCCGCCGACTCGCCAGAGGTCCCATACCAGCGGAATCTCCGGGTAGGTTGGGCAGGGCACGCTACGAAAATCCGCCGGTGACAGCAGCTTGACCTGATGCCCCAGCCCGCGCAGCTCGGCGACCAGCGCGGCCAGGCTGGTGACCACGCCATTGATCTGCGGCGCCCAGGCGTCGGAGACGATCAGTATCCTCATGCGCTGGTCTCGAGTACGACGGCCTGCTCCTCGCTGGCCAGTCGCGCCTGCGCCTCGGCCAGGCGATAGAGTTCGATCTGCCCGTCCCAATGCTCGATCAAGGCCGTACAGGACTCGACCCAGTCGCCGCAGTTCATGTACTCCACGCCGCTGACCTGACGAATTTCGGCGTGGTGGATATGGCCGCAGACCACGCCCTGCAGACCGCGTTTGACGCACTCGTGGGCAATGGCCTCTTCGAAGTCGCTGATGAAGTTCACCGCTGTCTTGACCTTGTGCTTGAGGTAGGCAGACAGCGACCAGTAGCCGTAGCCCCAGCGGCTGCGCCAATGGTTGAGCCAGCGGTTTAGGGTCAGGGTGAATTCGTAGGCCGAATCGCCAAGGAAGGCCAGCCAGCGGTGGTAACGGGTGATCACGTCGAACTGGTCGCCATGGATCACCAGCAACTGGCGACCATCGATGGTGACGTGCACCGCCTCGTCCACCAGCTGGATATTGCCCAGCAGCAGGCTGGAATAGCGGCGCAGGAACTCGTCGTGGTTGCCGGTGACGTAGATCACCTCGGTGCCGCGCTTGCTCATGGTCAGCAGACGGCGGATCACGTTGGTGTGCGCCTGCGGCCAGTAGATGCCGCCGCGCAGCTTCCAGCCGTCGATGATGTCACCCACCAGGTAGATGCGATCAGCATGGTAGCGCTTGAGGAAGGCCGCCAGGTGCTCGGCCTGGCAGTCGCGCGTGCCGAGGTGCACGTCGGAGATCCACAGGGTACGGACACGTTGCTTGCGGCTGGGCTTGGCGAGCTGGGCGCTGGTCATGGGCGGCCTCCGGCTGGGTTTAGACGAGCTTGAGCCGTTGCGGTGAAAGGCTTGTGACAGGTAAAAGACCGTTCGATGACGTAGCGCCAAAGCTCAATGGCGTAGGGCGGGTGCAACCCGCCACCATCGGCCTGGCGGGTTGCGCCCGCCCTACCGTTAGCATCTGGAGTCGCTGCGCATGCGTTACACTCCCGATCTTGCCGAGGAAGCCGCCATGCCGCCGATTCTGTCCCTGCGTCATTACAGCCACGAAGTGCTCAGCCACAGCCACGACCACGCCCAGCTGGTGTTCGGCCTGGCTGGCGAGCTGCAGTTCGACGTCGACGGTCAGGGCAGCCGGGTGCTGCGTCATCATCTGGCGGTGGTACCAGCCGAATCGCGCCACACCTGTGGCAGCCCGGGCGGCAGCCGGTGCCTGGTGCTGGACCTGCCGGCCAACGACTGGATAGAGCGCCAGCTAGGCCACCATGCGAGTGATATCCAGCGCCTGCTGGACAAGCCCGGCGCCCTGCAGCTCGATCCGTCTCAGGGCCAGTTGCTCAACTGGCTGGCCAGCAGCCCGATCAATGACCCAGTCATCGCCGGCCAGGGTGCGGCCCTGCTGCTGGGCAGCCTGGCCTGCAGTCGCCGGCAGGCAGAGATTAGCGGGCTCCCCATGGCAGCCCTGGATCACTATATCGATCAGCACGCCGCGCATCCGCTGCAGGTGGCGGACCTGGCGCGCCTGGCTGGCCTGTCGGTGACGCGCTTTCACGCCCGCTTCCTCGCCGAGACCGGGCGCACACCCATGGAGCACATTCGCCAGCGACGTCTGCAACTGGCCGAACAGATGCTGCGTGGCAGCGACCTGGCCGTTGGCGAAATCGCTGCACAGGTCGGCTACAGCTCGCAAAGCGCATTCACCGCCGCCCTCTCCCGCCACCTGGGCATGACGCCACGACAGTTACGCCGCACTCGCTAGCGACCTTGTTCACACCCCAACCGTGAAATCGCCCCGGATTTCATCCGAGCGTCAGCGGGTTCGCCGCGAGTACCCGAGATGCGCACGAGAGTCTGGCGACAAAACTCGCCACTCTCGCGACAGACAGCTAGCGCGAACGGCTTCTAGACTGCGCCGCATCATCGAAGGAGTACCTCATGCAAACCATCGAATGGCAGGATTTCGAAAAAGTGGAGCTGCGTGTCGGCACCATCTGCAGCGCCCGACCCAATGACAAAGCCGTGAAACCGGCCTACGTGCTGGAAGTCGATCTCGGCGAGCTGGGGCTCAAGACCTCCAGCGCGCAGATCACCGCCCATTACAGCTGCGACGAACTGGTCGGTCGTCAGGTGCTGTGCGTGTGCAATTTCGCCCCCAAACGCATTGCGGGCATACGTTCCGAGGTGCTGGTGACGGGTGTCTATGACGGCGACAACCGAGTGGTCCTGGCCGGCTTCGACAAGCCGCTGCCCAATGGTGCGCGCCTGGCATGAGCGAGCGTAATGCCCTGCTGGCGATTCATCTGGGTGCGCTGCTGTTCGGCCTTTCAGGCATCTTCGGCAAGCTGGCCGCTACTGCGCCGAACATGATCGCCGGCGGCCGTGCCTTCTTCGCCGTCATCGCCCTGGGTCTGGCCGCCACGTTCTGGCGCAGCCGCAATGCGGTACGCCCAAGCCTGCGGCAGATGGTTCTGCTGGCACTCGGTGGCCTGCTGCTGGGCACCCACTGGGTCAGCTTCTTCGAAGCGGTGAAAATCTCCGGCGTGGCTATCGCCACCCTCGGCTTCGCCAGCTTCCCGGCCTTCACCGTACTGCTGGAGGGGCTGCTGTTTCGCGAACGCACCCGCCCCGGCGAATTCGTCATGGTCGGCGTGGTGTGCGTGGGGTTGGTTCTGGTCACGCCGGACTTCAGCCTGAACAGCGGCGCCACGGTCGGGCTGCTATGGGCGGTGCTGTCAGGCTTTCTGTTCGCCCTGCTGTCGCTGCTCAATCGCGCAAGTACAAAAGGCATCGACCCGGTAAAGGCCGCGCTGTACCAGAACATCACCGTGCTGCTGTGCTTCCTGCCGCTGGCCTGGCCGTTACTGCCCGACCTGCGCACGGTGGACTGGCTATGGCTGGCCATGCTCGGCATCTTCTGCACGGGTCTGGCGCACAGCCTGTTCGTTGCCAGCCTGCGCGTGCTCAAGGCGCGCACCACGGCGGTGATCTTCGCTCTGGAACCGGTCTACGGCATCCTGTTCGCCTGGTGGCTGTTCAGCGAGCAGCCGACCCTGCGCATGCTGGCAGGCGGCGCGTTGATCGTCAGCGCCATCTTCGTTTCGGCACGAATGGCGCGTTGAACCTCAGCTGCTAGCGGTCGTTATGACCCAGATCGCGCCCCGGGTCGATCTGGTCACGCACGCGCTGCTTGAGCACCTTGGCCTCGGGAAAGCCGCCGTCGGCCTTGCGCTCCCAGATCTGCCGGCCGTCGCAGAGAATGCGGAACACGCCGCCAGTGCCCGGTTCCAGGCTAACCCTGCCCAGCTCGTCGGCGAAGGTGCTGAGCAGTTCCTGAGCCAGCCAGGCGGCGCGCAGCAGCCACTGACATTGAGTGCAATAGGTTATGACGATTTCAGGCTTCTGATCGGACATGACGGCGGCTCTAGGGTGGGCTTGGCGCCTATAATAGCGGCCTTTGCCTCTGCTCTTGCCGGAAACTGCCATGCGTCGCCTGCTCGTTTCGCTGCTCTGCCTGTTCGCCCTTTCCAGCCTGCCGGCCATCGCTGTCGAACGCGTCGGCCTGGTGCTGTCGGGCGGCGCCGCCCGCGGGCTGGCGCACATCGGTGTGCTCAAGGCCCTTGAGGAGCAAGGCATTCGCATCGATGCCATCGCCGGCACCAGCATGGGCGCCATCGTCGGCGGGCTCTACGCCGCCGGCTATTCGGTAGCAGAGCTGGAGCGACTGGCCCTGGAGCTGGACTGGCAGCAGGCGCTCTCCGACTCGCCGCCGCGTGAGGACGTTCCCTTCCGGCGCAAGCAGGACGACCGCGATTTTCTGATCAAGCAGAAGCTCAGCTTCCGTGACGACGGCAGCCTGGGGCTGCCACTGGGCGTGATCCAGGGCCAGAACCTGGCACTGCTGCTGGAGAGCCTGCTGGTGCACCGTAGCGCCACGCGCGACTTCGATCATCTGCCGATCCCCTATCGCGCAGTGGCCACCGACGTGGTCAGCGGCGAGCAGGTGATCATGGGCACCGGGCACCTGCCGCAGGTGATGCGTGCCAGCATGTCGATCCCTGCGGTATTCGCCCCGGTGGAAGTGGATGGCCGCCTGCTGGTCGACGGCGGCATGGTCAACAACGTGCCGATCGATGTGGCACGGCAGATGGGCGTCGATCATGTCATCGTCGTCGACCTGGGCATGCCCCTGAAACCGGCGAAGGAACTACTCACCGTGGTCGACGTGATGAACCAGTCGATCAACCTGATGATGCGCAAAAACTCCGAGGAACAACTGCAGACGCTGACCGCCGATGACGTACTGATCCAGCCGCCGCTGGCCGGATTCGGCGTCGCCGACTTCAACCGTGGCGAGCAGATGATGGATGCCGGCTACCGCGCCGCCCAGATCAAGGCCGAACAGTTGGCCCGCCTGCGCGCCAGCAGCGCCGGCAACCCGGCACTGGCCATGGCCCGCACCCGCGAGCAGCGCAACCCGGTGATCCGCGAGATTCACGTGGAGAACGACTCGAAAGTCGGCGATGAGGTGATTCGCCGGCACATCCGCCAGACGCTAGGTGAACCGCTGGACATGGATCGCCTGCAAAAGGATATGGGCACGCTTTACGGCCTGGACTACTTCGAACGCGTGCAGTACCGCGTGGAGCCGCTGGATGAGCGTGGTAGTGCTCTGGTGATCGATGCCAGGGGTAAACGCACCGGTACCGACTACCTGCGCCTGGGGCTTAACCTGTCCGATGACATGCGAGGCGACAGCGCCTTCAACATCGGCGCCAGTTACCGCGTCAACGGTATCAACGAACTCGGCGCCGAGTGGCTGACGCGATTGCAGTTGGGCGATCGTCAGGAACTCTATAGCGAGTTCTACCAACCGCTGGATGCCGGCTCACGCTACTTTGTCGCGCCCTATCTGTTCGGTGAGGCGCGGAACGTCGAAGCGATCCTGGATAACGACCCCATCGCCGAGTACCGCCTGGAGCGCTATGGCTATGGCCTCAATCTGGGCCGGCAGATCGCCAACAACGGCGAGATTCGCTTCGGCGTCGGCCAGGCCTGGGGCGAGGCGGACGTACGTGTCGGTGAACGCGACCTACCCAGTTTCAGCTTCAGCGAGGGCTATTACGAGCTGCTCTACTCCTTCGATACCCTGGACAACCTCGACTTTCCGCGTAGCGGTGAAGACATCGGCCTGATGCTGCGCAAGTATGACCGCGGCCTGGGCTCGGACGACGATTATCGCCAGTGGCAGCTGAAACTGGACAAGGCCTACAGCCACGGCCCAAACACCTGGCTGTTCGGCGGTCGTTACGGGCGCACCCTGGATGAGGCGGAGGTGGTCACCTCAGGCTTTATCCTCGGTGGTGCGCAGGAGCTGTCCGGCTTTCGTCAGGACTCGCTGAGCGGCCAGAACATGGCACTGGCACGGATGATCTACTACCGGCGCATGACCCGGAACTCGCTGCTGCCGCTGAATTTCCCGCTGTACCTGGGCATGTCGCTGGAGCGTGGTCGCGCCTGGAACAACGACAACGCCTTCGACAGCGGCTACATCAACGCAGCCAGCATCTTCCTCGGGCTGGATACCCCGCTCGGCCCGCTCAACTTCAGCTACGGTTTCAACGACGAACGGGAAAAGGCCCTGTACCTGGACCTCGGCAAGAGCTTCTGAAACGACGAGTCCGCGCATCTGCGCGGCCTGGTGGGGTCCAGCCGGGCCGATCAGGCGATTTCTGCCAGTATCTGGCGTGCGGCTTTCTTCTGCTCATCGTCGCCGTGGTCGATCACCTCATTGAGAATGTCGCACGCCGTGGCGATATCACCCTGCTTGATATAGGCCAAAGCCTGGTTGAGCTGGGTCATGTGCGCGGGGTTACCGGCCAACTGATCGAGATCACGCTGCAGCGCCGCGGTGGCGTCGGCCTCGCCGGCGAAGGCGCCGAGGAAGTTGTCGTCCACGTCGTCGCTCAGCACCATCTCCATTTCGCCGAAGGCGCTCAATTGCTCGTCCTCGTGGTGCAGTTCGAACACCTCGGGCAGCTCCTGCAGATTGCTGGCAAAGGATGCATCGAACTCCGGCTCGGCCGGCGCCTTGGGTTTGGGTTTGGCTTTGGCCTTGGTCGGGAACGGGCTGACCAGATCCCAGTCGGCATCCAGCGACAGATCGTCGAGGTTGAGCTGGAAATCGGTTTCGGGCACAGGCTCGGCCACAGGCTGCAGCGGCGCCACAGGCTCAGTCGGCGCCTGCTGCGCTGCCTGCAGGTTCGGGTGGCGCTCCTTCAGGGCATCGATGCGGGCAGCATCGAATTCCTCGGCTCGCAGCACCGCCTCTTCTCGAGCGAAACCCGCGCCATCACCCAGCATCGCCAGGACTTCCAGCAGACGGAAGCGCAGGTCGCTGCGTTGTGGGTGCTGTGCCAGCGCCGTGTTCAGCTCACCACGCGCCTCGCTGATGCGCCCATAGGCGATGTAGACATTGGCGGCCTCGAGCGGATCGACCGGCCCCTGTGCACGCACCGGTGCCGGAGCCGGCGCCACCTTGGCCACCGGAGCAGCGACAACGGGAGCGACGACCGCCGCGCCTTGCGCATCGACAGGCGGCTGCGGCACCTGCGTTTTCGGCTGAACCTGCACCACCGCCTTGGCTTTTTCGCCACGGCGCCGAGCGGCCCAGAACAGAGCGCCGAGCAACAACAGCAGCCCGATACCACCGGCAAGCAATGTCGACCACCAGCCTCGCTCCGCTGTCACCGGGTCCTCGGCACTCGGCGGCGCGCTGGCCGCGGGGCCTGCGACCGGTTCTACCGGGGTACGCGCCGACAGCTCAGCCAACTGAGCATCCTTCTGCGCCAGTTGCTCCTGCAACTGCTGCAGTTGCAACTGCAGCTGCGCCAAGCCCTGTTGCAACTGCAGATTTTCCGCGACCTGATTGGCCAGTTCCAGATCGACCTGGCGCTGCTTCTCTGCCAGTAGCTGCAGGCTGTCGGCTTGTTCCGGCGCGGGCTCCATTGAACTCGGAGGTGCGCTGACAGGTCCTTCGGCGCTACTGCCCGCGGCGGCGACAGAGGGCGCCTCTACAGCTGCCGGTGCGGCTGCCGGCGTCGCTACGCCGGCGCGAGCGGCATCCGGCAACAGCAGGTCGGCACCCGCCTGCAAGCGGCCAGGGTCGCCACCCGCGAAGGCGTTCGGGTTGAGCGCGAGAATGCCCTCCATCAGGGCCTGCTGAGACAGCGCACTGCCCTGCTCTCGCAGACGCGCGGCAATCAGCCAGAGGCTGTCGCCACGAGCGACCTGATGACGATGGCCCGCCGCCGCACTGGGTGGCGTGACCGCTCTAAGCGAGGAAGCCGGAGCCGCGACGGGAGCGGACGCTTGCGTTACAGAAGCCGCAGTCGGCGCAGCCGCCACAGAGGTATAAGCCGAGGAGCCCGGCGGGTCGAGCAGCACGGTGTACTCACGGAGCAACTGACCGTTGGGACGCGCCACTTCGACGATGAAATTCAGGTACGGCTCGCGCACAGGACGGCTCGAGACCACACGGATGACGCTACGCGAACCACGCAGAAGCGGTGTAAAGCGCAGATCGTTGAGAAAGTAGAAACGTTCGACACCCGAACGGTTGAACACATCGGCGGGGGCCAGGCCGACGCGCAAGTCCTGCGCGCCCAGATCCCCCACTTCAAGCAACTCGATTTCGGCCTCGAAAGGCTGATTCAACGCCGAATGCAGCGTGATCTCCCCCAAACCGAGCGCTGGCGCCATCCCTGAATACAGAGCAGACCCAGACGCCAATCCCAACATTAACTGACGCACCCGAGCCATGTGACCTCCAGGGTTATCCGGCTCGAACGCCACCTCCTCGACTTCCTGTCTTAGCTTCCCTTGGCCGGGAGGTTGGTGCCCTTCGAAGTTCGAGAACGCTCGACAAGGTCCTTGTCGAGCCCGCCTCGAATAGCATTATGGCTACTAATTCACAAAGTAGCGGATTGGACGCCAGTTTGCCGATGAAAGCCGGTGGCCATCAAGCTGAATCAGTCAAAAGTTGGGCACAAGATGCCGCTAGTCATAAAAGTGATCGCAAATTTGACAGTACTGATGCAATCACTTCATCAGATTGCCAAGCACCCGAGCATGTACCTGCTGGCAACGCCGCAGATCATCCTCATCAATACCGGCAAAGACTTCATGACGAAGCTGGGTGGAGATCGCCTCGATCTTCTCGATCAGCGGCTGCGCCTTGGGCTGCAGGGCGATCTTCTTGGCGCGGCGATCTTCGGGCACGGCTACACGCGTGACCAGACCCTGACTTTCCAGACTGTCGAGCAGACGTGCCAGGGTTGGCCCTTCAACGCCGACGCTTTGCGCCAGTTCGCGCTGGGTCGGCATTTCGGTGAAGCGCGCCAGGTGCAACAGCACCAGCCATCGTGCCTGGGACAGGCCGAGGCCGACCAAGCGTCTATCGAGTTCGGAACGCCAGGCGCGTGACAGCTGAGCGACTTGCATGGCAAAGCGGTGTTGATCGGGGTAAGACATGGGCTAGCGGACTCACACAAAGGTCAAAAACTAATTATTAGCCAGCTAGCCATAACCCGATGCACAGGGCAAGCGCAGATTGCGTCGCGAGCGTTGCAGAATGCGACTGAAGGTCAGCCGGACGGCTGCGAGTCAGGCTGCGACCTGGTTGCGCCCGAACGCCTTGGCCTCATACAGGGCGCGGTCAGCCTGTTCGTAGAGCTGACTCAACTCGGGCTGTGTCTCCGGGCTCAGCCAGGCGACACCGATCGACATGGTCAGCACATCGGCACTGTCGGAGCCGCGGTGGGCGATGCCCGCCTCCTCCAGTGACTGGCGCAAGGCTTCGGCACGCTGCCTGGCCTCGTCGGCACCTATATCGAACAGCAGCAGGGCGAATTCTTCCCCGCCGAGCCGCACGCCAATGTCCAGCGGCCGCCGAGCGGCCTGCTCGATCAACGCGCCAACCTGCTGCAGCGCGGCGTCGCCTGCCTGGTGGCCGTAACAGTCGTTGTAGGCCTTGAAATGGTCGATGTCGCAGAGCAGCAGCGCCAGTGACTTGCCATCACGCTGCGCCTGGCGCCACAGGCGTTCGAACTGCCGATTGAAGCTGCGTCGGTTGTGCAGGCCGGTCAGGCTGTCGTGATAGGCGAGCAGGCGCATCAGGCGGCTGACCAGGAAATGCTCGCGCGACTTGTACTCCAGCAGATAGCAGCCGACGGCGCCGATCAGGTTGCCGAAGGCAAGAAACAGCACGTTGTTGACCAGCCTCGGCACAGGCAGCCCTGCGAACCATTCGGCCACCACGTACGCAAACAGTATCACCAGCGAGCAGGCCAACGCCTCGCTCAGGCGCAGGCCAACCAGAAAATACGCCGCCATGCTCACCAGCAGCAGGCCTTCATACGGATAGCCGGGGTCGGCACGGTGGGCGATGCCGACCACCAGCGCGGCGCCCACGCCCAGTACCAGGATGCAGGTCATGCTCAAGGGCAGTAGCAGGTGGATGTGCCGGCGCTGCAGGATCAGCGCAGCGCAGGCCAGCAGGATGACCAGCACCACCACACGCGTGGCGATCACCCAGCCAAGATGCGATGCGGGCACCACCAGCACGTCGAGCGCTGCCAGGGCCAGCCAGATGACCGTGGCGACAATCAGTGCAATACGTCTGAGCTCGAAGCTGTCCTCGAGCATATGGGCACGGTACTCACGCTCGAGCACGCGGGAAAAGCGCAGCCAGCGAAAACCCAGAGTGAGCTGGTCGGCATAGGGGCTCGGACGAACTTCATCGAGCCAGGTGTGATAATTGGGCACCCTCACCTCGTCATCTGGCGGCCTGCCCCACACCTTAGCCTTGTCGGTGAAATGCTGCCAGAAGCGCGACGGCAAGCTGCACGTCGCTCGGCCTCAGAGTTCGAACTCGGCCTGCAGGGCCGCGCGTACGCAGTAGAGCACCGCCTCGTCGACACGCCCGGCGAACAGCGGCGCGATCTCGCTGACTGCGGGCAGTTCGCCCTCGCCGTCGAGGAAGCTTTCCTGAATCTCGCCGAGGAGTTCTTCGGGCAAATCCAGCGCCTGTTCCAGGGTCAATTGCTGCTCGGCGATGGCCTCAGCCAGCAGGCTGTAGACGTTCTTCTCGGTGCAATTGAGCTGGCCGGCGATCTGCGCAGGCGTCATGCCGGCACGTGCCAGGCTGACCAGCTCGTGGCGCAGATCGGCCACCGGAACCGGGGAATCATCCGCAGCACTGCCATTGAGCACTTCCAGAAAAGCCTGACCGTAGCGTTCCAGCTTGCGCGCGCCCACGCCACTGACCTCGGCCATCTCGCTCAGCGAGCCGGGCTGGCTGCGCAGCATCTCCAGCAGCGTGGCATCGGGAAAGATCACATAAGGCGGTACGCTGTGCTCCTCGGCCAGCTTGCGCCGCAGGCTGCGCAGCGCCTCCCACATTTCCCGCTCATGACCGCGCACCAGTTGGCTTGCCGCGCTGCTGGAGGCCTTGGCCGCCTGCGCCGGTTTGGGCTCGCGACGTAGTTGCAGGCTGACCTCGCCACGCAGCAGCGGCCTGCAGCTCTCATCCAGGCGAAGACCGCCGAAGCCCTCCAGATCGACATCGGCCAGGCCGCGGGCGACCAGCTGGCGGAACAGGGTTCGCCACTCCACCTCGGAAAGCCCCTTGCCCACACCGAACACCGCCAGGTGCTGATGGCCGGCGGCGCGGATCTTCTCGTTGTCGCGGCCGAGCAGGATATCCACCAGATGGCCGACACCATAGCGCTGACCACTGCGGTAAATGGCCGACAGCGCCTGGCGCGCCGGCTCGGTGGCGTCCCAGGTCTCGACGCCGTCGATGCAGTTGTCGCAGTGCCCGCAAGGCTGAGGCAGTTCCTCGTCGAAATAGGCCAACAGCGCCTGGCGGCGGCAGCGGGTTTCCTCGCACAGGGCGAGCATGGCATCGAGCTTGTGCTGTTCGATGCGCTTGTGGCGCTCGTCACCATCGGAGTTGGCCAGCATCTGCTTGAGGAAGATCACGTCCTGCAGACCGTAGGCCATCCAGGCATCGGCTGGAAGACCGTCACGACCGGCGCGACCGGTTTCCTGGTAATAGGCCTCCAGCGACTTGGGCAGGTCCAGGTGGCAGACGAAGCGCACGTTGGGTTTGTCGATGCCCATGCCGAAGGCGATGGTGGCCACCATGATCAGCCCTTCCTCGTTGAGAAAGCGCTTCTGATGGTAGGCACGCAGTTCGTTGGGCAAGCCGGCGTGATAAGGCAGCGCCGGGAAACCCTGGCTGCTGAGAAAATCGGCGACCTCCTCGACCTTCTTGCGCGACAGGCAATAGACGATGCCCGCATCGCCCTTGCGCGCAGCGAGAAAGCCGAGCAGCTGCTTGCGCGGCTGATCCTTGGGCTGGATGCGGTAGAAGATGTTGGGCCGGTCGAAGCTCGACAGGAAACGTTCGGCGTTGTCCAAGTGCAGGCGCTGGACGATCTCTTCGCGGGTGCGCTTGTCCGCCGTGGCGGTCAGGGCAAGACGCGGCACCTGTGGGAACAGCTCGGCAAGCTGACCAAGCTGTAGATATTCCGGGCGGAAGTCATGGCCCCACTGCGATACGCAGTGCGCCTCGTCGATGGCGAACAGGGCGATGTCCAGGCCCTGCAGAAAGCTCAGCATGCGCGGCTGCACCAGGCGCTCCGGCGCCAGGTAGAGCATCTTGATCTGACCGCGGCGAATACGCTCGGCGATCTCGCGCTGTTCATCGACGCTCAGCGTGGAGTTCAGTGCCACCGCGGCCACCCCCAGCTCATCGAGTGTCGCCACCTGATCATCCATCAGCGCGATCAGCGGCGAAACCACCACCGCCAGGCCCTCGCGCATCAATGCCGGTACCTGATAGCACAGCGATTTGCCGCCGCCGGTGGGCATCAGTACCAGCGCATCGCCGCCTGCTGCCACGCGCTCGATGATCGCGGCCTGGTTGCCGCGAAAGGCGTCGTAGCCGAAAACGTCTTTGAGAATGCGCAGGGCGTGGTCGAGCATGAAGGCCTCCGAATCGAGCCGCGCATTATGCCGCAGGATGACCCGCAGCAGGGCGTCGGTCCATCCGATTGGCGGTGAATGAGCGTTTCGCCTGTAGTCTTTTCCGCGCTGCGGCAGCCCGTCGCTATGGCCGCAGAGCCCCGCGTAGACTAGAATCCAGCCTCGTTTACTCCTTCAAGGTAGCCCCACGATGTCCTTCGCCGAGCAACTGTCCCGCCTGCAAGCCTTTCTCGATGCCGACGAGCTGCACGAGGAAGCGCTGGACTATGTCGCCGCTCATGGCTACCTGACCGCCCTGGCGATCTGCCCTGATCAGGTACCGGAGCGCGAGTGGATCGACGCGCTGTTCGCCGAGCCGCCGCACTACCGCAGCGACGCCGAGCGCGAGGAGATCGAGAACACCCTGATCCATCTGAAGGCGCATATCGCGCGTCAGCTGGCTGGCGAAGAAGAACCCGAACTGCCCTGCGACCTGGACCTCGGCGAGGAGCCGGACGATTCCGAGCTGCGCGGCTGGTGCATCGGTTTCATGGAAGGCGTGTTCCTGCGCGAAGCCGTGTGGTTCGAGGATGCCGAGGACGAAGTCAGCGAACTGCTGCTGCCGATCATGGTCGGCTCCGGCCTGTTCGACGAGCAGCAGGAATTCGCCGAAATCGCCCGTGATCGCGACCTGGTGGACAGCATGATCGACCAGATCCCCGAGCTGCTCACTGCCCTCTTCCTGCTGTGCCAGGCGCCGGAAGAAAAACCGGCGCTGCTCAAGCCCCGCCACTAAGCGCGAGCCGGGGGCAATGCCCCGGCTACAGCCCGACTTGCCCATGCCGCGTGACATCCAGCCAAGCCGCCACCGCAGCGTCCGTTATCTGCTGCTGGCCATCGGCTGGCTGAGCGTGGTGCTCGGGGTCATCGGCATCTTTCTCCCGGTATTGCCGACCACGCCGTTCCTGCTCCTGGCCGCCGCCTGCTTCGTGCGCAGCTCGCGACGCTTCTACCTCTGGCTGGTGACCCACCCTCACCTCGGCCCATGGATTCGCGACTACCTCGAAGGCCAGGGCATACCGCTCAAGGGCAAGGTCTACGCGCTGCTGCTGATGTGGGCGAGCATCGCCCTCTCCTGCTATCTGGTGCCCTTGCCTTGGGCGCGTGCCTTCATGCTCATCAGCGCTGTGCTGGTGAGCATTTACATTCTGCGCCAGAAAACCCTGCCCAATCCCTGAGCCGGCATGCAATCCGGGGGCACTGACTTTCGGGCTACGGCCCGCTTTCCGACGGCCTTTTGACACCCTTTCCTTGCTCTAGCGAAGCGGCCGGCAAAAAATCGACACCTCGCCTAGACTTCGGCGATCAGGCCCTGAGACTCGACCCATGCGACGGCTGCGCATTCAGCGATGGCGGTGGCGGCTGCTGATCCTCTGGATCGGTGGCGGGTTGCTGGCCGGGCTGTCGCTGGCGGACTGGGACTTCGCCCTGATCATCAAGAATGCCGAGAACCGCTACGGCAATCTCGGCGCGGCGCGAACCCGCCTGCTCGACTGGGAAGAGCTGATCAAGACCAGCGCGTCGCTGCCGGAGCCTGACAAGCTCAACGAGGTCAATCGCTTCTTCAACCGCAAGGTGCGCTTCGTCGACGACATTCAGCTCTGGGGCGAAAACGACTACTGGGCCACCCCCGTGGAAATGCTGGTCAAGGGCGCCGGCGACTGCGAGGACTACTCCATCGCCAAGTACTTCACCCTGCGCCGCCTCGGCATTCCCAGCGAAAAGCTGCGTATCACCTACGTCAAGGCGCTGAACTACAACCAGGCGCACATGGTGCTGACTTACTACGCCAGCCCGAGCGCCGAACCTCTGGTACTGGACAACCTGATCAACGACATCCGCCCCGCGTCCCAGCGCAAGGACCTGCTGCCGGTTTACGCCTTCAATGCCGAAGGCCTCTACCTGCCCGGCTCCAACACCCGCAAGAGCGATTCGAAGAAGCTTTCGCGCTGGCAGGACATCCTGAAAAAAATGCATGCCGAGGGCTTCGCCGTGGGCGAAGGCTAGGAGGAAGACATGTCGCTACTCAAACAACTGTTCCTCGCCATCTGCCTGTTCCTGGTCGTAGCCTTCACCGGCAGCTTCATCGCCAGCGTCGAGACCTCGCGCGAGCAGCTGCTAAGCCAGCTGCGCTCCCACGCGCAGGACGCTGCCACGGCGCTGGGCCTGTCGATGACGCCCCATGTGGACGACCCGGCCATGCTCGAGCTGATGGTCAGTTCGATCTTCGACAGCGGCTATTTCGCCAGCATCCGCGTGGTGAGCATTGCCGATGGCAAGGTATTGGTCGAACGCACGACCGAGGTACGTGCTGAAAATATCCCGCAGTGGTTCGTCGATCTGGTGAACCTGGAGCCAGAGGGTGGCGATGCCCTGATCATGCGCGGCTGGGAACAGGCCGCAAGGGTCGAAGTGCTCAGCCATCCGCAATTCGCCCTGGCCAAGTTGTGGGACGGCGCCATCGGCAGCCTGCTCTGGCTGTTGCTCTGCGGCCTGGTCAGTGCCGTGCTCGGTGGCTGGCTGCTACGCACTCAACTGCGCCCGCTGGACAACATGGTGCAACAGGCGCAAGCCATCACCCGCCGCGAGTTCCTCACGCTGCCGCGCGTACCACGTACCCCGGAGCTCAAACGCGTGGTCCTGGCCATGAACCAGATGGTCGACAAGCTCAAGACGCTGTTCGCCGAAGAGGCCACACGCAGCGAAAAGCTCCGCGAAGAGGCGTACCAGGACAGCCTGACCGGCTTGGCCAACCGTCGCCAGTTCGATATTCGTCTGGACAATCAACTGGTAGTCAACGAGCAGAATGCCGAGGGCTATCTGCTGCTGTTGCGTGTCAACGATCTCGGCGGGCTCAATCAACGTCTGGGCGGGCAACGTACCGATGCGCTGATCAGCGCCCTGGGCGATCTGCTCAGGCG
>JAEYXX010000073.1 GCA_023431055.1 Pseudomonadota bacterium | reverse complement strand
GCCTTGTGCACGGCGGCGTAGTTCTTCACCCGCACCGCTGCTTCGCTGGCTTCTGCCTGCTGACGGGCGATGGCGTTAACGCGGGTGTCCCTAGTCGGCTGCGGCGTGTGCGCCGTTTGCTCGCCCTTCGTTTCCGCACGGTTCTGGCTGCCTTTGCCCAGCAACTGCAGATCACGAGCAATCAGCACCAATTGCCGGTGCGCATCGCGCCATTCGCGCAGGCGCATGTAGTTGAGGAAGTTCTTCTTGCACCAGGTCCGCAGCGGGTTGCTGCCCAGCTCCTGGCGTTTTTCCTCGAAGCCGCGCCACAGGTTGATCAGCGCGGCGAAGTCCGAGTCCACATCCTTCCACTGCGCATGCGCTTGTCGGCGGCCTGCTGGCGATCCATCGGCCGCTCGCGCGGGTCTTGCACCGACAGCGCGGCAGCGACGATAAGGATTTCCTCCAGGCTGCCCTGCTTGGCGCCTTCCAGCACCATGCGCCCCAGGCGCGGGTCGATGGGCAGGCGCGCCAGTTGCCGGCCGATGGGCGTGAGCTGGCCTTCGCGGTTGACCGCCGACAGCTCCTGCAACAGGTTGAAGCCGTCGCTGATGGCCTTGCCATCTGGCGGCTCGATAAAGGGGAAGTCCTCGATGCTGCCCAGGCGCAGGTGCAGCATCTGCAGAATCACCGCCGCCAGGTTGGTGCGCAGAATCTCCGGGTCGGTAAATTCCGGGCGCCCGAGAAAATCCTCCTCGCTGTACAGGCGAATGCAGATACCCGGCTCGACCCGCCCGCAACGGCCCTTGCGCTGATTGGCGCTGGCCTGCGACACCGGCTCGATGGGCAGACGCTGCACCTTGGCGCGGTAGCTGTAGCGGCTGATGCGCGCCGTACCGCTGTCGATCACGTAACGGATGCCCGGCACGGTCAGCGAGGTTTCGGCGACGTTGGTGGCCAGCACGATCTTGCGCCCGGCCATGGGCGCGAAAATCTTCTGCTGCTCGGCCGGCGTCAGCCGCGCATACAGCGGCAGCACCTCGGTAAAACGCAGATTGGCCTTGCGCAGCACCTCGGCCGCCTCGCGAATCTCGCGCTCGCCAGGCAGAAACACCAGCACATCGCCGGGGCGCTGGCCCACGCTGCGCTCGTGCTCGGCGATCTCGTCCAGCGCGGCGAGAATGCCCTGGTCGATGGACAGGTCATCGAGCAGACGCTCGCCCTCCTCGTCCACCTCGGCGGCCAACGGGCGATACCAGGTTTCCACCGGGTAGGTGCGACCGGACACCTCGATGATCGGCGCATCATTGAAATGCTTGGAAAAGCGCTCCAGATCGATGGTCGCCGAAGTGATGATCAGCTTCAGATCCGGACGACGCGGCAATAGGGTCTTCAGGTAGCCGAGCAGGAAGTCGATGTTGAGGCTACGCTCGTGCGCCTCGTCGACGATGATCGTGTCGTACTTTTCCAGAAAGCGGTCGTGCTGGGTTTCGGCGAGCAGAATGCCGTCGGTCATTAGCTTGATCAGCGTGCCGTCCTTGCTCTGATCCTCGAAGCGCACCTGATAGCCGACCAGCTCGCCCAGCGGCGTGCCGATCTCTTCCGCTACCCGAGTCGCCACACTGCGCGCCGCCAGCCGGCGTGGCTGGGTATGGCCGATCAGCCCATGCACACCCCGGCCGATCTCCAGACAGATCTTCGGCAACTGCGTGGTCTTGCCCGAACCGGTCTCACCGGCGATCACCACCACCTGGCTCTTTTCCAGCGCGGCCTTGATCTCGTCGCGCTTGGCGGCAATCGGCAGCGCATCGTCATAGCGCATGGTGGGGATGCTGCTGCGCCGCGCCGCCACCCTGTCGCTGGACGCCTGGAAACGCTCCAGCCACTGCGCCAGCTTGGCCTCATCGGGGTGCTTCTGCAGCTCATGCAACTGCCGGCGCAAGCGATGGCGCTCGGCGATCATGACGTGGTCGAGGTTTTTCTGCAGCGTGGCGAGGTCAGTCATCTGGATCGAGGCAATCGGGCAAAGGCGCGATTGTCGCAGATTCGAGCCCTGCCCGCTGCCGGGAGAGCGCGCGTAGGGTGGATCGGAACGCCGACCGCTCGTAGCGATAGCGAACAGCCCACCAGCCAGAACAAAAGGCGCACTGCTTCGCGAGTACACCAACGCCGAGACTGGCGTTGGTGTACTCGCTCAACTAATAGGATGGGCTGAGTAAAGCGAACCCCATCAAGGCCAAACAATCTTGGCTTCCCGCCTGAAACGCCGAAGTAATTATTGACAAGCGCCCCCATAAGCTATAGAAAAACGAGGTCTTTACGCGTTTAGTGTCCAAAGCCAATGTGCTGAGGCCTAGTCGGGCGTTGCGCCAGACTCAATTAAATTGTGTAGTTTTATTCCGCAGAGAAGCTCTGCGGCTCTACACTCGGAACTCGTTCCGACCCGCAGAGCTTCTCTGCGGCTTTCCGAGGTAAAGACTACTTCCCCCCATGCTCTTGGCACTGATCGCACATGGATCTGCGAAAAATAATACTTGAAGATTTAGATCCGAGCACATCAAGAGTCGAATTCACTACAAAGCCTATCGTACTTCTTTGTGGCGGGCATGTACCAGAGAAGAAAGCTCCTGGTGATCCAGATCCTGTAGATAAATCTATTCGACACCGAATAGTTAAAAGTTTTCCAGAATTTGAGATATTCAGACCTGAAGAAATCGACAACTGGCAAGTTGATGGCATCTTCAAAAATCTCATGGACTTCGAGTCAGATCTAGCAAACATTTGCTCTCTAGTAGTAATTATTCTTGAGAGTGCGGGAGCTATTGCAGAGCTTGGCGCCTTCTCTCAACTAGAAGACTTTAAGAAAAAATTAGTCATTTTCGTCTCAGATGAACATGCTGACATGAACTCCTTCATAAATCTTGGTATTTTAAGATTTATATCCAGAGACCACGAAAGTGGCGTTAGACGTCATCCATGGAGTAGCGCCACTCCAGCCAACGCTCCCGAAGATGTTGTACAAGACATTATTGATGACATACAAGACGAGCTAGACAACCTTCATAAAAGTCAGACTCTAAAAATATCAAATGGCGCACACATAATGATAGTCATTTGCGAGCTCGTTAGGCTCTTTATCGCGCTAAAAGATAGTGAAATAGTCGAAGCCCTCCAGTTACTTGGAAACGACATCAAAAAAGAAGATGTTCGCCGCAAGCTATTTCTTTTGGAACGTCTTGAATTTATAAAAACAATATCTCACAGCGATTCAAAATTCTATGCTTCCAATAAATACAACCTCCACAGCCTAAGATTCGCTTTAAAATCACAAAAAAAATACGACCCCATCGGCCTTAGACTTGACTTATTGGACTACTATCAAAAAACCAAAAGCGAGAGAAACCGAGCAAGAGCAATACAAAAGGCGAAAATGGGAGCAACTGCATGAACAAGCATGATTTAGTTGCTGAGTTATCCTCGGCCCTATCGCTATCTCCATCAGAGTTACTTCTGCTCGCCGCCAGAGCACCTCATTCCTACAAAATATATACAATTGATAAAAAAACCGGTGGCAAAAGGACTATCGCACAGCCAGCTAGGCAAACGAAATACATCCAGAACCTACTAATCGAAAAAGTTCTTAAAAATCTTCCAGTACATGAATGTGCCGCAGCATATCAGCCAGGATCCAGCATTAAGAAAAATGCCATCAAACATAAAGACAACGCCTATTTAGCGAAATTTGATCTAATCGATTTTTTTGGCTCAATCACCAATAAAGACTTAACGTCTCACTTCAACAATTATTTACTCGACAAAATAGACTCCAAATTTTTCAATCTAATAGCGCGCTTCTGCTGCATCACTTACAAAGGACAGCAGGGCTATGTATTAAGTATCGGCGCACCGACATCTCCACTACTATCGAATTCTGTCATGTACGAATTCGATGTTTTAATGCACAATTGGTGCCACGAAAGAAACATCACCTACACCCGATATGCTGACGACTTAACATTCTCCTCCAACTCCAAAGACGTGTCTTTCGTGATAGAGGAGAAGATAGTCGAGCTACTCAACACTCTTAAATACCCAAAACTTCAATTAAACCGTAAAAAAACCGTATACTCATCTAAAAAAAATCAGCGCCGCATTACAGGCCTAATTATAACTAACGAAGGCAAAATTTCTTTAGGCAGAGAAAGAAAGAGAACCATCAGTGCGATGATTCATAAATTTTCATTAGGTCAATTATCTGCAGAAGATCTATCCCGCCTGCAAGGCCTTCTCGGGCTGGCCGAAGATGTAGAACCCATTTTTAGTTCTAGAATGCGCGCAAAATATGGCATCAAAATCATCTCCGAGATATTTCAACATCGCGCCCCGCCCCAAAAAATTAATAGATAGTACGTAGGATCCGACTATGGAGCATCAGCGCGTAGGGTGGACTCAGGAGCGCCAGCGAACAGTCCGCCAGCCCTGCCAAGCCTTACAGCACTAGGATCGCTCGAAACTTCCATAGCAAAAAGGGGACAGATTTATTTAATCCAATGAACGCCTTCAACCGCATGGGTGTCAGCTTTCGCTTGAGCCCTGCTGCGAAGGCATAAACCGGAAAGAGGTGGACTCATTTAATCCTCCCCTTCCCAATTGCCGCTCTATTAGATCGCCGCAGCCGTAACAGCCCTGGCACGCCAGGCAAACCCCAGCACCATCAGCAACCCCAGCCCGGCCATCGCTGCACCGGCCAGGGAGATCGCCGGATAGCCCAACCCCGCCTTGATCACCGCACCGCCCAGCGCTGCGCCGATCGCATTACCGAGGTTGAAGGCGCCGATATTCACCGCCGAGGCCAGGTTGGGTGCGGCCTTGGCGGCTTCCATCACGCGCATCTGCAGTGGCGGCACGATGGCGAAGCTGGCGATGCCCCAGATCAGGATGGCCACGGCGGCCGGCAGTGGCCAGCGCATCAGCACCGTGAAGGCCAGCAAGACCAGGATCAGCGCACTCAGCGAGACGATCAGGGTGCGGTCGACGGAGCGATCCGCCGCCTTGCCACCCCACACGTTGCCCAGCGTCAGGCCGATACCGTACAGCACCAGCATGGCGGTGATGAAGGCGGTGGACGCCTGGGTCTCGCTGCTGAGGATCGGCGCGATATAGGTGAACACGGTGAACATCGCGCTGGAGCCGATCACGGTCAGGGCCAGTGCCGCCAGCACCGGGCCACGGCCCAGCACGCGGATTTCCGCCAGCACACCATCGCTCTTCGGCAACGGCACGTTAGGCAGCGCGAACCATAGCGAGACCATCGCCAGCACACCTAGCCCGGTGATGCCCCAGAACGCCGTGCGCCAGCCGAGTACCTCACCGAACCAGGCCGCCAGCGGTACGCCGCCGATGGTCGCCAGGGTCAGACCCATGAACATCGCTGCCACCGCCCCTGCGCGCTTGTCTGGCGCGACCACACTGGCGGCAACGATGGAGCCGACGCCGAAGAAAGCACCGTGGTTAAGCGAGGTCACTACCCGGGCTATCAAGAGGCTGTAGTAGTCAGTGGCCAACGCCGACATCAGGTTGCCCAGGGTGAAGATGGCCATCAGCCCGATCAGCAGGTAGCGCCGGGGAATCTTGCCGGTGGTCAGGGTCATCAGTGGTGCGCCGAGCAGTACGCCCAGCGCGTAGGCACTGACCAGCAGGCCGGCAGCGGGAATGGAAACGCCGAGATCGCTGGCGATACCCGGCAACATGCCCATGGGGGCGAACTCGGTAACGCCGATGCCGAAGGCACCGGTGGCGAGTGCAACGAGTGGTGGATTGATACGCATGGAAAGGCTCCTGATCTATGCCGCGAATGCTAGGATCCAAACCTTGACGGCGGTAGATGGCATTTCTGGCAAACACCTTTGCTTACGGAGCACAAATGGACTTCAACGGTAGGTCAGGTGACATGGTGGTGTTCGCCACCGTGGCGGAGGAAGGCAGCCTGTCGGCCGCCGCACGTGCACTGGGGCTGACGCCTTCGGCGGTCAGCCGGATCATCGCGCGCACCGAGCAGCGCCTTGGCACGCGCCTGCTGCTGCGCACCACCCGCGCGATCACCTTTACCGCCGAGGGCGAGGCGTACCTGCGCGGCGCGCGGCGTATCCTTGCCGATATGGCGGAGGTCGAAGAAGCCATCACCGATCAGGGCGTGCCACGGGGCCGCTTGCGCGTCAGCGCTGCGCTCGGCCATGGCCGGATGACCATCGTGCCGCTGGTAGCGGCGTTCAGCGCGCGTTACCCGAACATCACCGTCGACCTCAGCCTGGGCGACGAGGTGGTCGACATTCTCGGCGGCCAGGCCGACGTGGCCGTGCGCTTCGGCCATCTGCCGGACAGCCCGTTGACCGCCCGCAAGGTCGGCGAAACCGGCCAGGTGGTGGTGGCCTCCCCCGATTACCTGCAACGCCATGGCACGCCGCAGCAGCCGGAAGACCTGCTGCAGCACAACTGCCTGCGCTTTAATTTCCGCCGCGCCGAACCCAACTGGCCCTTTACCCGCGATGGCCAGGCGTTCTCGCTCAAGGTCTGCGGCAATATCGAATGCAGCAGCGGCGAAGCGCTGGCGCAGTTCGCCAGGGTCGGCGCCGGCATCGCACGCATCGGCGAATTCAGCGTCGCAGAGGACCTCCAGCGCGGCGACTTAGTGCCGCTGCTGCAAGCCTTCAACCCCGGTGATCGGGAGCCGATCCATGCGGTGTTCGCCGGCGGCTCGGCGATGCCGGCGAGGGTGCGGGTGTTCGTGGATTTTCTGGTGGAACATCACCGGATGTGAGCAGCGGCTGGGTCAGCACTGATCCCAGATTTCGATGCCTAGTTCAGCATCGCGCGGGCATGCATTGATCCGCTCCTGGAGCAGTTCAGGCGTGAAGTAAAGCGCCGGGGACATTCTTCGGTTTGCCGGCAGCATCGGCAGTATGTCGCTGGCTGCGCCCCTGTACAGGCTGGGGAAGTTGTCAGAGCGGGTCTGCGTGAGCTTCCCGGCTTCGGCCAGTTCATCGACCCACCGCGGCCACCCAGCCTCCCAGAGGGCCAAGGTGTTTGCTCCTCGAACCGACTCAACGTCGGGATGCATATAGATCCGTATCTGATAGCTCATTCAGCGCCCTCCCTCACACTCAGCCAACCCCGCCAGCAACTTGCTGGTCAATTCATGCAACGCCCGCTGCTCGTCCACGGTCAATCCTGAAAGCACACGCTGCAGGTTGGCTACATGGGCGGCGAGCATACCGTCGATCAGTTCGAACCCGGCCGGGGTCAGGGCCACCAGCACACCACGACGGTCGCTGGGATGTTTGCGCCGTTCGATCAGCCCGGCTTTTTCCAGGCGGTCGATGCGGCTGGTCATGCCGCCGGAGGAAATCATCGCGCTCTCGTACAACGCTGTGGGCATCAGCGCGTAAGGCTCGCCTGCACGACGCAGGGTGGCGAGCAGGTCGAACTCGCCCGCCTGCAGTCCGTGTGCGGCAAAGAACGGCAGCAGGTGGTCGCGGCTGATCACCTGATTCAGCTCCCCCAGGCGGCCGATCACTGCCATGGAGTGAGCATCCAGATCGGGCCGCTGTCGTTGCCACTGCTCAGCGGCCAGTTGTGCACGGTCTTGCATGTCGCCCTCGATTTATCTTGCCGTCAAGATACTTTTCAAAAAGAATGTTGCCATCGTAGCGTACCCATACCAAGGAGGCACCTGCATGTCGGGCACCCAATATCGGCCAGTTCTCGCCGTCGCGCTGCTGTTCACCATCGGTACGCTGATGGGCTTGACCAGCAATCTGGTCAAGCTGGCCAGCGGCAGCGGATGGCAGCCGATGGCCTTTTTGCTCTGGAGCCTGCTCGGTGGCGGCCTGCTGCTGTTGCTGTTCGCCTGGCTTCGCGGGGAACGCCCCGGCATGAGCCTGCCTAAACAGCGCTACTACCTGGCCTCCGGCTTGCTCAGTATCGCGGTGCCCAACGCCCTGCTGTTCAGCTCCATCGGCCATGTCGGAGCCGGCTTCGCCTCGATGTGCCTGGCCTTTCCGCCACTGATCACCTACCTGCTGGCCCTGGCCCTGCGCATGGAGGGGCTCAGCCGCATCCGCCTGCTGGGCATCTGCATCGGCCTGTCCGGCAGCCTGCTGCTGGCCCTGGGCAAGCTCAATAGCGGCGACAGCCCGACGCTTTGGGTGCTGGGCGCGCTGAGCGTGCCGGTGTTCCTGGCGCTGGGCAATATCTACCGCGCCCGCTACTGGCCGAGCGGCGCCAGCCCGCTGTCACTGGCCCCCGGCATGTTATTGGGCGGCGCGCTGCTGTTGGTGCCGCTGGGCCTGTTCGGCGTCGACCTCGCGCCGCGTTTGCAAGGTACTGCGGCCGTGGGCCTGCTGGTCTTGCAGATGCTGCTGTTCGCGGCCGTTTATGCGCTGTTCTTCGTTCTGCAGAACCTGGCCGGCACGGTGTTTCTCAGCCAGATCGGCTCGGTAGCGGCGATCACTGGCGCGGCCATCGCCATCGGCCTGCTCGGCGAACAGGGCAGCCTGTCGATGCTGCTGGCGGCGCTGTGCATCGTCGGCGGCGTGCTGCTGGTGGCCTGGCGTGGTGCGAAGGAGGCACAAGCATGAAGCGCCAGCGCGTAGGGCGGATCGGGTCGCCGACCGCTCGTAGCGGAGCGAACAGTCCGCCGATCAGCGTCCTCGCACGCATCAATCGTCATAAAGCCCTTCATCCGTCTCCGGGCCTCCCGCCCAGTCCAGGGGATAGCGCCCACTCTCAACGTCTCGGTGAAAAGTGGAATAGGGCCAGTCACTTACCCGCTGCACCAAGCCATGCTTGAGCGGGTTGATGTGGATGTAATCGAGATGGCGGCAGAAATCCTCATCGTCACGAATCAGGTGCTCCCAGTAACGACGTTGCCAGATGCCACGCTCACGGCGGCGCAGCAGAATCTTCGAGCGCCATTCCTCAGCCGGCACATCACGGGAAAAGAGCATCTTGATCAGGCGCCAGCGCAGTGCGAAATCAGCCTCGCCCTGCGGAAGCTCGATCAGGCAGTGGAGATGGTCGGGCAATACCACCCAGCCATGGATCTGGAACGGGTGGCTGCGCCGGACGATACGCACGGCCTCGCGCAAGACACCGATATTGCGGACAAGCAGATCGTTACCATGGCGAACACGCAGGGCGTGAGTGAAGAAGTAGGTGCCACCCGGACACCAGACGCGGCGGTAGTTGGGCATGAGACGTCGTCCTTGACGGTCTTGGTGAGCAAGAGTCTAGACGACAGGTTGCCTAAATACCTCAACCTTTAACGGCGTACTGCTTCGCGACGACTGCATGGATGCAGGAGGTAGAGCGACGCAGGAAGCCAAAGCCGAGTACCCCCTAGCGACCCTACCGTCCAAGTCGCCAGGATCGGGTAGGAGGCGGGGTCACCCCCGCCGTCCTCCCACACCACCGTACGTACGGTTCCGTATACGGCGGTTCCTGCCTACTGACCAACAGCGTCAGCGAGCTTGGTTCCGTTGATGTGT